>NZ_JAJNRD010000011.1:0-78389 GCF_022228055.1 Halorhodospira sp. 9621 | reverse complement strand
GGCGGCGAGGGGCTGTCCTCGCGCGACATCGTCACGCCGGCCGGCGGGGGCGGCGAACGGGGGTTTTGTTGAAACGCGCTCTCAGGTGTCGGCGAATTTTACACCCAGCACGCCCGCAACCGGGCTACCACTTGCCCGAGACACTCACTACCCCGGTTCCCGCCGCCCTTTCAGGGTTGGCCCACCAATTGCTTGCTATTCGCACCCCCGGGGGGAAACGAGTCGATTCACTCACATTGGTAAAGGATGAAACCTTCTGATTCCAGACAGCGCATGAGAAGTGGAGGCGATCATGAAGACGATCACAAGGGTTCACTGGAGCGTGGGTATCGCCACTTTGGTCGCAGCGGCCGGCCTTAGCGGCACGGCGATGGGAGCCCCCATCGATTTATCGGGATGGACCACGGAAGGCAATAGTGGCACTTCCGGGGCCGACGGGGTAGTGGATTTATCGCCATTCGGTAGCAGCGAGTACGGGTGGATCTCCACCGCCAACGGTGTCGATCAAGACGGGCTCGGCGCTGGAAACGAGACCACAGGGTCCCTCATCACCTCTCCGAATTTTTCAGCAGGTGCCGGCGACGAATTGAGCTTTTATTTCAATTACGTAACATCTGACGGTGGTACTTTTACCGACTACGCCTGGGCACAGATACTTCCCGTAGGTGACGATCCGATTCAGCTGTTCTCCGCACGCACAACCCCGGAAGGCAACACCGTGCCCGGGTTTAACTTGCCGGAGCCCGATGTCGACGTAACCCTCGATCCGGAAGAGACACCGGTGATCGGCGGCGCACCCGACTGGTCCCCGCTCGGGGATAGCTCCGGAAGCTGTTGGGATGAGGGCTGCGGGTACACGGACTGGCTCAATGCGTCCTACGAATTCGAGGATCCCGGAGAGTACGCCTTGGAATTCGGCGTTGTAAACTGGAACGATACCCAGTTTCAGTCTGGCCTAGCCTTCGATGGTGCCACGATCGAAGGCGAGGAGATCACGGCACCGGTCCCTGCACCCGGTGCGCTAAGCCTAATGGCGGTTGGCTTTGCGGCCATGGGCCTGACCCTACGCCGGCGCCCGCGCAATCTCTATTAAACGAAAAAGGCCTTTGACCTCCGTGCGACCAAATCGATACATCGGGGGGGGCGCCCCCCGGTGTATCTTGGCGCTACCCCTTTTCCTTACCACCCCCCGAGCCGGTTGTACGTTTCCGATTGACCCCCGCAGGTCGACTACCGGCGCTACGCCCAGAAGCTGCACATGCTCTTCGGCAAGGCGCGGCTCGATCAGATCAAGCCCCATCACATCGCCAAGTACCTAGACAACCACCCCTACCCGACCACGGCCAACCGGGAGATCGCCACGCTCTCGACCGCGTTCAACCACGCCCGGCGCTGGGGCATGGCCGGGGTACCCGACACCAACCCCTGTCAGGGCATCCAGCGCAACCGGGAGCAGGCGCGCCGAGCGCTACCTGGAAGACTGGGAGCTGCGGGCGCTGATGGCCGCCTCCGGCCCGCAGCTTCGGGCGATCATCGAGGTGGGCTGTCTCACCGCGCTGCGCAAGTCCGACCTGCTGCGCCTGACCCTGGCCGCTCACTCGATTGGCGAGACCACCGAGACCTACGTGCGGGCGAGGGATAAAGTGATCGTGGCGCCCACCCGGTGAGTGCCACGTCCAAGGAGGATGGCAGACAGCCTGGCCGTTTTGGCAGACAATCTGCTGTAAGTTGGCGCGCCGGGGAGGATTCGAACCCCCAACCTTCTGATCCGTAGTCAGATGCTCTATCCAGTTGAGCTACCGGCGCTATAAAGCGCTTTATTCTGCCGTTGACTGCTTGCCGAGTCAACCGTTGTTTTGGCGGAGAGAGAGGGATTCGAACCCTCGAAGGGCTTTCGCCCTTACTCCCTTAGCAGGGGAGCGCCTTCAGCCACTCGGCCATCTCTCCGTAGGGTGCGTACCTTAAGGGATAGACCCCCTCCCCGTAAACCCTCGAGCTACTGCGAATCGGCACCCTGCCCAGGGGCCGCCTCCGGGACATCGCCATCCTTCTCGTGACGGATCCGCTCATAGATCTCTTCACGGTGCACGGAGACATCCCGCGGCGCATTTACACCGATTCGCACCTGGTTACCCTTGACCCCGAGCACCGTCACACTGACATCGTCGCCGATCATCAGCGTCTCGCCCACTCTCCTCGTGAGTATAAGCATCGAACTTGACTCCTTGATTATGCCACCGCTACCGGCGCCTCTTGAGCGGGCGGCCGCTTCGCCCTCCAGGGCGGTCCGGGACCTAGCCGTCACCCCTTTCCGCCCCGAAGGACCGAAACTGCGCTACTCGTCGGAGAGACCCTCAAGCTCGGCCACGGGCTGGACATCCAACTCAAAGGCCTTGTGCAGGGCGCGCACGCCAAGCTCCAAGTATTTCTCCTCGACAACCACCGAGATCTTGATCTCCGAGGTTGAGATCATTTGGATATTGATCCCCTCGTTGGACAACGCACGGAACATGGTGTTCGCCACGCCGGCGTGGGAACGCATCCCGACGCCGACCAGGGAGAGCTTGACGATCTTGTCATCGCCATAAACCTCCCGGGCCCCCAACTGTTCGGCGTTGTCCCGGACCAGATCCAGGGTGGCCTGATAATCGCGCTTGTGGACCGTAAACGTGAAATCCGTCAGCCCCTGCTGGCTGATGTTCTGGATGATCATGTCCACTTCGATGTTCGCGTCGGCCACCGCCCCGAGGATCTTCGCCGCGATCCCCGGCGTATCCGGCACCCCGATGACAGAGATCTTCGCTTCGTCGCGATTGAACGCAATACCGGAAATCAGCGGCTCTTCCATTCCCTCTTCCTCGTAGGTGATGAGCGTTCCAGGCCCTTCTTCGAAGCTGGACAGCACCCGCAGGGGGACGCGGTACTTGCCGGCGAACTCCACGGCCCGGATCTGCAGGACCTTGGAGCCTAAGCTGGATAGCTCCAGCATCTCGTCGACCGTAATACGGTCCAACCGCCTCGCCTCGGGCACGACGCGCGGGTCGGTGGTGTAGACCCCATCCACGTCGGTATAGATCTGGCACTCGCTCGCTTCCAGTGCAGCTGCCAGCGCCACGGCCGTGGTATCGGAACCGCCACGGCCCAGCGTGGTGAGCGCGCCTTCCTCGTCGACACCCTGGAAGCCCGCGACCACCACGACACGTCCCCGCTGCAGATCCTCTTGCAACGGCTCAGCATCGATATCGAGGATCCGCGCCCTGCTGAATGAGCTGTCGGTCAGGATCCGCACCTGCGCACCGGTGTAACAGCGCGCCGGACAGCCGATCTGCTCCAGCGCCATGGTCAGCAGGGCGATGGTGACCTGCTCACCGGTGGACAGAAGCACGTCCACTTCACGTGCCGGAGGATCGGAGTGGATCGACTCGGCAAGCTCGACCAGGCGATTGGTCTCACCACTCATCGCGGAGACGACGACGACCACGTCCTCTCCGGCCTCGCGGCTAGCCTTGACCTTCTCGGCCACTGCCTGGATGCGCTCGGTCGTCCCGACCGAAGTTCCACCGAATTTTTTGACTACCAGCCCCATGGGCATTCCTCAGCTAGCAGGGGCGCCTCACCCTCCTATTGAAAGCATTATAGGATGGTTATTAGACGCCATTAAGTCAAGTTATCCTTAATCCAGGCTTCCACAGAAGCCAACGCATCATTGACGCGGCTTGGGTCTTTCCCGCCCGCTTGGGCGAAGTCCGCCCGTCCTCCGCCACGCCCCCCGACCTGGGCGGCGACATGATTAACCAGATCACCGGCGGAGAGGCGATCGGTCAGGTCCTTGGTCACGCCCGCGACCAACTGAACCTTCTCGCCCTGGACCGCCGCCAGCACGATCACCCCGCTACCGAGCTGGTTCTTGAGCTGATCCAGCGTATCCCTCAACCCCTTGCCACCCCCCTCAACGCAGGTGGCCAGGAAGCGGACACCGGCAACCTCGCCAGCATCGTCTAGCAGTGACCGACCGGCCTGGGTCGCGAGCTTCTGCTTGAGGCGCTCAATCTCTTTCTCCTGCTCGCGGGCGCGCTCGCTGAGCTGCTCGACTTTCATCACCAGGTTGTCGGGACCCACCCGCAACAGATCCGAGAGGCGATTGAGTCGCTCCTCGGCCTCTTGGACCCAGCCAAGGGCACGCTCACCGGTCAACGCTTCGATACGGCGCACCCCGCCGGCAACGCCGGTCTCGTCAACAATCTTGAACAGACCGATGTCACCGGTCCGCGCGGCGTGGGTGCCGCCACAGAGCTCCCGGGAATAATCACCCACCGAGATCACCCGCACCGTATCCCCGTACTTCTCACCGAACAGGGCCATGGCCCCAGCCTGCACCGCGTCCTCGTAGGCCATGTTCGCGGCCTCGACGGGGTGGTTGGTGAGGATCTCCTCGTTGACGCGCGCCTCGATTCCCGCCAGCTCTTCGCGCGACGGCGCCTCGTAGTGGGAGAAATCGAAACGCAGCCGGTCCGGTGCCACGAGAGACCCCTTCTGCTGGACATGGTCGCCGAGGACTTCGCGCAGGGCTGCGTGCAGCAGATGGGTGGCAGAGTGGTTGCGCACGGTCGCTTCGCGAGTCCCGCGATCCACCCGAGCGGTCACTTGGTCCCCCACGCCCAGCTGGCCCGCCTCAAGCCGCCCCAGGTGGCCGTGGGCGTCTCCCTGCTTGACGGTGTCCTCTACCCGGAAGCGTAGCCCGTTGGCCAGGATCTCGCCGCGATCGCCCACCTGGCCACCCGATTCGGCGTAGAACGGGGTCCGGTCAAGAACCACCATGCCCTGCTCACCAGCCTGCAGCTGCTGCACCGAGCGGCCATCCTGATACAGGCCGGTCACCGAGCCGACATCCTCCAGCGTCTCGTAGCCAGTAAAGCGACTCTCCCCGGCATCGACCACTTCTTCGCGGGCACCGCCGAACCGGCTCGCCGCCCGCGCGCGCTCGCGCTGCTCGGCCATGCGCGCCTCGAAGCCTTGATCATCCACCTCCAGGCCGCGCTCGCGGGCGATATCGGCGGTCAGGTCCACCGGGAACCCGTGGGTGTCGTAGAGCTTGAACACGACCTCACCGTCGATCACCCCGCTGTCGCTGCCCGAAAGGTAGTCGTCGAGCAGCGCGAGACCGTCCTCGAGGGTCTCGCGAAAGCGCTTCTCCTCCTGGAAAAGGATCTTCTCGACAAACTCCCGGCGCTCGCGAAGCTCAGGGAACGCCTCCCCCATGACCGTGTCGAGCGACTCGACCAGGCGATAGAAGAACGGCTCATCGATGCCCAGCTGGTAGCCGTGACGCACGGCCCGGCGAATAATGCGTCGCAGCACATAGCCGCGCCCCTCCGTGGAGGGCAGCACCCCGTCGACGATCAGGAAGGAGCAGGCCCGGATGTGGTCGGCGACCACCTTGAGCGACGGCTTGCGCCGGTCGGCCACCCCGGCGATCTCGCCGGCAGCATCCAGCAACGGCGTGAACAGGTCCGTCTCGTAATTATCGTGAACGCCCTGCATGACCGCAGCCAGACGCTCCAGCCCCATGCCGGTGTCGATGGATGGGCTCGGTAGCGGGTGCAGATTGCCCTCGGCGTCGCGGTCATACTGCATGAAGACGAGGTTCCAGACCTCGATATAGCGGTCGCCGTCTTCGTCCTCGGACCCCGGCGGACCGCCCGCAACCTCGGGGCCGTGGTCGTAGAAGACCTCGGAGCACGGACCACAGGGGCCGGTATCGCCCATGGACCAGAAGTTATCGTGGGCACCGATGCGCCGGAAGCGCGCCGGATCCACGCCGATCTCTTCCAGCCAGATCCGCGCCGCCTCGTCGTCGTCCTCGTAAACCGTAACCCAGAGCCGTTCGGCCGGAAGGCCGACCACCTCGGTGAGGAATGTCCAGGCGTAGCGGATGGCATCCCGCTTGAAGTAATCGCCGAACGAGAAGTTGCCAAGCATCTCGAAGAAGGTGTGGTGCCGGGCGGTGTAGCCGACGTTCTCAAGATCGTTGTGCTTACCGCCGGCGCGCACGCAGCGCTGGCTGCTCGCGGCCCGCTGGTAGCCGCGCTGCTCCCGCCCGAGAAACACCTCCTTGAAGGGGACCATCCCGGCGTTGGTAAAGAGCAGCGTCGGGTCGTTGGCCGGCACCAACGGCGAACTCGGCACGACCTCGTGCCCCCGCTCCCTGAAGAACTCCAGGAAGGCGGCGCGCAACTGCGCCGATGTCATGTTCTCACCCATACGGGCCCCTTTCGTCGTCTTCGTCCGCGGCGGCCACAGCCGCACGCACCTGTTCTGCCGTAAACCCGCGCCTTTGCAGGAATTGCGCCTGCCGCAGCGCCTCTCGACGATCCGCAGGAACGACCGCGCCGAAGCGACGCTGACGGACCGCGCGGGCCTGCTCCCACCAATCGACACCGGCGTCCGCCAGCGCCTCGTCGATCACACCGCCGATCACTCCGCGCTGGCGAAGCTCCTGCGCGATACGCACCGGACCCTGGCCCCGCTCGACGCGGCTGCGCACAAAGACTTCCGCAAAGCGCGTCTCGTCCAGCAACCCCTCATCGACCAGGGCCTCGAGCACCGGCTCCACCTCGCCCGGATCGAAACCGCGGCGGGCTAGCTTCTGCGCCAGCTCACGCCGCGTGTGCTCGCGCCGGCCCAGCAGGCGCAGGGCTACATCCCGCACAGCCCCGGGCTCCACCCCGGCTTCGCTCATGCCCCCTTGCCGGAGTCCGAATCCGAGCCGGAACCGTCGCCCTCGGTCGCTTCGGCCTCGGGAATAGCCGTACCGAGGACCTTCTCGCGGATGCGGGCCTCGATGTCGGCGGCGATCTGCGGATTGTTGCGCAGGAATTGCCGGGCGTTGTCCTTGCCCTGCCCGATGCGATCCCCGTTGTAGCTGTACCAGGCACCGGACTTGTCCACGAACCCTTGGGCGACGCCCATGTCGATGATCTCACCCTCGCGGGAGATCCCCTCGCCGTAGAGGATCTCGAACTCCGCCTGCTTGAACGGCGGTGCCATCTTGTTCTTGACCACCTTGACCCGGGTCTCGTTACCAAGGACCTCGTCACCTTTCTTGATGGCCCCGAGGCGGCGGATGTCCATGCGCACCGACGAGTAGAACTTGAGGGCGTTGCCACCGGTAGTGGTCTCGGGGCTGCCGAACATCACACCGATCTTCATGCGGATCTGGTTGATGAAAACCACCAAAGTGTTGGAGCGCTGGATACTGCCGGTGAGCTTGCGCAGCGCCTGGGACATCAGCCGCGCCTGCAGACCCACGTGGGAATCGCCCATCTCGCCTTCGATCTCGGCCTTCGGCGTAAGGGCGGCCACCGAGTCGACCACCACCACGTCGAGCCCTCCCGAGCGGACCAGCATATCGGCGATCTCCAGCGCTTGCTCGCCAGTATCCGGCTGCGAGACCAACAGGTCGTTGATATCCACCCCGACCGCCTCCGCGTAGTCCGGGTCTAGGGCGTGCTCAGCATCAACGAATGCCGCCGCGCCACCGGCCTTCTGCGCCTCGGCGATGATGTGCAGGGTCAGTGTCGTCTTCCCGGACGACTCCGGCCCGTAGATCTCGACCACCCGCCCGCGCGGCAGGCCACCAATACCCAGCGCCACATCCAGGGCCAGTGACCCGGTGGAGATGCTCTTGACATCCCCGCGCACGGCGCGGGCGTCACCCATGCGCATGACGGCGCCCTTGCCGAACTGCTTCTCGATCTGCCCCAATGCGGCGCCGAGCGCCTTCTTGCGATCGTCATCCATTTCCGAATCCACCTCGTCGCGTGATTGCCCCATGATGACGGGCTCCGGCGCCCCCTCGACCCGGTCTGCGTCCCTGCCACCGGCCCGCCGCCAGGGTCGCGGATTATTCCACAACCCGGCCGAGTCTTTCACCCGGCACCATCGAACGATTCTAACAGCCCCGCCGGCATCCTTGGCGCCGTCACGCCCCCCTGACTCGAGGTATCGGCCGCTAGCGCCCAGCGCTGGAGTATCTGATATAGACGCGGCCTGTCCGCACCACCGCTCAAGCCGCCCCCCGGCAACGCTCCAGCAGCCCTTCAAGGGCCATAGCCACGCTGGCCCGGCGCACGGCGTCCCGATCCCCTGGGAACCGGTACATCCGGGCCTGGACCCCGGCCGGCGACCCCCAGGCGATCCACACCGTGCCCACGGGCTTGGCCGCCGTCCCGCCCTCGGGGCCGGCGACACCAGTCACCGCCACGCTGTGGGTCACCGGCGCGCGGCCCAGCACCCCAAGGGCCAACGCCTCGGCCACTTCCTGGCTGACCGCGCCGTGCTGCTCGATCAGTCGCTGCGGGACGCCTGCCAACTCCCGCTTGGCCGTATTGCTGTAAACCACCAACCCACGCTCGAACCAGCTGGACGCACCACCACCATCGGTCAGGATCTTGGCCAGCAACCCGCCCGTGCACGACTCCGCCACCGCCAGACTGAGGTCGTATCGCTGCAACGCCTCACCAACCTGTCGCGCGTGCTCTTGCAGTGTGCGGTCGTCGTGTACCATATCTCCCCCTCATCCAACGCGGCACCGGAATCACCCCATGGCAGCAGCTACCCAAGAGGCCGAAACCGCCGAGGCAGGCGCCGGACACACCCCGATGATGCGACAGTTCCTGCGCATCAAGTCGGAGTATCCGGAGACTCTGCTGTTCTACCGGATGGGTGATTTCTACGAACTATTTTATGAGGATGCCGAGCGCGCCGCGAAACTCCTCGACATCACCCTGACCACCCGGGGCGAATCAGCGGGCGCGCCGATCCCGATGGCCGGCGTGCCAGTCCAGTCCGTCGAGAGCTACCTCGCCCGCCTGGTCCGGCTCGGCGAGTCGGTGGCCATCTGCGAGCAGATCGGCGATCCCAACGCCGCGAAGGGGCCGGTGGAGCGCCAGGTGGTGCGGGTGGTCACCCCCGGCACCCTGACCGAGGACGCCCTGCTCGAGGAGCGCAGTGCCAACCTGCTCACCGCCGTGGCCCCAGGGCCCAAGGGCCGATTCGGCGTGGCTTCCCTAGAGCTCTCCTCCGGGCGCTTCTCGGTGCTCGAAGCACCCGACCAGGAGTCCCTCGCTGCCGAGCTCGAGCGCCTAAGGCCCGCGGAACTCATCCTCCCCGATGATGACCAGACTCCGGCGCCGGAGGGGGGATGCGTGGCACAGCGCCGCCCGCCGTGGCACTTCGAGCACGATACAGCCCGGCGCCTGCTCCTGCGCCAGCTGGGCACTCACGACCTCTCCGGTTTCGGCGCCGAGGAGCTGCACGCCCCGGTGACCGCCGCCGGTGCGCTCCTGCAGTACATTAATGAGACTCAGCGGGCTGCCCTGCCCCACGTGGGCGCCCTGACCGTCGAGTCGAGGGACGAGGCCATCACCATCGACGCCGCCAGCCGGCGCAACCTGGAGATCGAGCGCAACCTCTCCGGGGGGACCGAGCACACCCTGGCTTCGGTGATGGACACCAGCGTCACCGCGATGGGCGGCCGGCTGCTGCGCCGTTGGCTCCAACGCCCCCTGCGTCAGAGCGGGACCATCGCTGCCCGCCATGCCGCCGTGGCTGCCCTGGCCGACGGTGCCTTCGCCGACGTGCGCAACGCCCTAGAAGGCTGCGCCGACGTCGAGCGCATCCTCGCCCGGGTCGCCCTCGGCACGGCGCGCCCCCGGGATCTGACCGGCCTGCGCGATGCGCTGGAGCGTCTGCCCCAGCTGCAGATCCTTCTCGGGCAGCTCAACAGCCACCGCCTGCAGGAGCTTGGGGTCGAGCTCGATGAACACCCGAAGACCGTCGACCTGCTGCAGCGGGCGATCATCGATGCACCGCCGGCAACCGTGCGTGACGGCGGCGTCATTGCTGACGGCTTCGACGGCGAACTCGATGAGCTGCGCTCGATGTCGCGCAATGCCGATGACTACCTGGCTGCGCTGGAGGCCGAGGAGCGGGCGGCCACCGGGATCCCGACCCTCAAGGTGGGCTTCAACCGAGTCCACGGCTACTACATCGAGGTCAGCCGCAGCCAGAGCAGCCAAATGCCGGAGCGCTACACCCGCCGCCAAACCCTCAAGGCGGCCGAGCGGTTCATCACCCCGGAACTCAAGCGCTTCGAAGAGCAGGTCCTTTCCGCCCGCGAGCGCGCCCTGGCCCGCGAGAAGGCGCTCTACGAAGAGCTGGTTGCCGGCCTCGCCACCGAGCTAACCCCCCTCCAGCACAGCGCCGCCGCACTGGCCGAGCTAGACGCCCTGGCCGCCTTTGCCGAGCGGGCCCGGACCCTCGACTATGTCCAGCCGGAGCTGGCCGACACCCCCGGGGTACGCATCGAGGGCGGCCGGCACCCGGTCGTCGAACAGGCCCTGGATGCCCCCTTTGTGCCCAATGACGTCCGCCTGGACAACCGCCGGCGCATGCTGCTGATCACCGGTCCGAACATGGGCGGCAAATCGACGTACATGCGGCAGACCGCCCTGATCACGCTGTTAGCCTACGCCGGCGCCTTCGTCCCGGCGCAACGCGCGGTCCTGGGCCCCATCGACCGCATCTTCACGCGCATCGGTGCCGCCGACGACCTTGCCTCGGGCCGCTCCACCTTCATGGTGGAAATGACCGAAACGGCCAACATCCTCCACAACGCCACCGCCGAGAGCCTGGTGCTGATGGACGAGATCGGCCGCGGCACCAGCACCTTCGATGGCCTGGCCCTGGCCTGGGCGACGGCCGAGCGCCTCGCCACGCGCATCCGGGCCTTCACGCTGTTCGCCACCCACTACTTTGAGATGACCGCCCTGGAGCAAATCCACCCCGGGGTCATCAATGTCCACCTGGAGGCCGCCGAACACGGCGAACGCATCGTCTTCCTGCACGCCGTGCGCGACGGCCCCGCCAACCAGAGCTACGGACTGCAGGTGGCCGCCCTCGCCGGGGTCCCGCAGGAGGTCCTCCAGGCAGCTCGGGAGAAGCTGCGCAGCCTCGAGTCGGGCGATGGCGACGACAGCGGCTCCGCCCAGCTGCCGCTGTTCGGCCCCGAACCGGTCCTGCAGCCGCCGGCGCAGCCGGAGCCCGAACCGGACCCGGTCCGCACGGCGGTCGAAAACCTTGACCCGGATGGGCTGACCCCGCGGGAAGCCCTCGAGACCATCTATTGGCTGAAGGGACAGTGCGAGGAGTAGGACCGCGGTGCATGAGTCGTTAGAATGCTCGCCGCGGGTAGGGTGCCCGGTTGGGCACCATCACCTCCCAGGTGAAGGACCTGAAACGGCAACGGAGCCAGTTACATGACCTACGTCGTCACCGAGAACTGCATCAAGTGCAAGTACACCGACTGCGTGGAGGTCTGCCCCGTGGACTGCTTCCACGAGGGGCCGAACTTCCTGGTCATCGACCCGGATGAGTGCATCGACTGCACCCTCTGCGAGCCGGAGTGCCCGGCCGAGGCTATCTACTCCGAGGACGACCTGCCGCCGTCCATGGAGCACTTCCTAGAGCTCAACGCCGAGCTCGCCCAGAAGTGGCCGCTGATCACCGAGAAGAAGGATCCGCCGCCGGACGCCGAGGAGTGGGACGGCAAGCCGGACAAGCTCCAGCACCTGGAGCGCTGAGCCTCCGGCCGGGTTCAGCCGCGCGGGTGGTGCGCGGCATGGAGCTGTTGCAGACGCTGCCGGGCCACGTGGGTGTAGATCTGGGTGGTGGACAGATCGGCGTGGCCCAGCAGCATCTGTACAGCACGCAGATCCGCACCGTGGTTGAGCAGATGCGTGGCGAAGGAATGGCGCAGCGTGTGGGGCGAGATGGCCGGATCGATCCCCGCTTCGACGGCGTAGCGCTTGACCCGGTACCAGAAGGCCTGACGCGTCAGCCCTTCTCCGCGGCGCGTCACGAATAGGGCTTCGGCCACCCGACCACCAAGCAGCAGCGGACGCACCTCATCCAGATATCGGCGCAGCCAGTCCAGGGCCTCCTCGCCTAGCGGGACCAGACGCTCCCGCCCCCCCTTGCCGACGACCCGCACCAGACCCTGGCGCAGGCTTACCCCGTCCACCCGCAATGCCACCAGCTCCGAGACCCGAAGCCCGGTGGCGTAGAGCACCTCAAGCAGACAGCGGTCCCGCAGTCCCAGCGGCTCGTCGGTATCCGGCGCAGCAAGCAGGGCCTCGACCTGGCGCTCGGTCAGCGTGCCCGGCAGGGGGTGGCCGAGACGGGGCGCCTCGACCTCGGCGGTGGGATCCTCGCCACGGACCCCGGTCGATACCAGCCGGCGATAGAAGCGGCGCAGGCTGCTGAGCAGACGCGCCGTGGTCCGCGGCCGCGCCCCGGCGGCCACCCGCTCGGCCAGATAGGCCAAGACATCGCTGCGCTGCGCCGTGGCAAGCCCGCCCCCGTGGCGCCGGTCAAGGAACGCGGCAAACCCCTCCAGGTCCGAGCGATAGGCCGACAGGGTCGCATCGGAAAGCCCCTGCTCGGCCCACAGGGCGTCGAGAAAGCCCTCGATCTGCGCGGCATCCTCGGCGCCGGGGGCGGGCCGCTGCCGCGGCCGTCCCCGGCGCTCCCCACCTTCGACCCCCTGGCTCCGCCGTCGGCTCAGCGCGCACCTCCATCACCGGTGGTCGTCCCCTGCCCGTGGGCACCGCTACCAGGCCCGTGCCCCTCGCTGTATCCAAAGGCACGCAACAGCTCCAGCGGAAGCGGGAAGACGATCGAAGAACTCTCATTCTCGTTGGCCACGGTGACCAGCGTCTGCAGGTAGCGCAGCTGCAGCGAGGCCGGGCTCTGGCCGAGCACCTCGGCGGCATCCCGCAGCTTCTCGGCCGCCTGCATCTCGCCTTCGGCGTGGATGACCTTGGCCCGCCGGGCACGCTCGGCCTCGGCCTGCTGAGCGATGGCCCGGATCATCGACTCGTCGATATCGACGTGCTTGATCTCCACGTTGGCCACCTTCACGCCCCAGTAGTCCGTCTGCTGATCCAGGATCTCCTGGATGTGCGCGTTGAGCTTGTCCCGCTCGGCCAGCATCTCGTCGAGCTCGTGCTGGCCAAGCACCGATCGCAGCGTGGTCTGCGCCAGCTGACTGACCGCCGAGAGGTAGTCCTCAACATTGATAATGGCCCGCTGCGGGTCGATGACGCGGAAGTAGAGCACCGCGTTGACGCCGACCGAGACGTTATCCCGCGAGATCACATCCTGGCTCGGTACGTCCATGACCACCGTGCGCAGGTCGACGCGGACCATCTGCTGGATGAAGGGGATGACCAGGATCAGGCCCGGGCCCTTAACGCTCCAGAAACGCCCGAGCTGGAAGATCACACCTCGCTCGTACTCGCGCAGGACCCGGATCGCCGAGACGACGATCGAAAGCAGCACGGCGAGGACGACAATAAGAACGGTTTCCATGGGTATACCCCTCAGGCACGGTACGAATGCGCCTTCTCAGCATAGTCGCCCCCGGGGCGGGCTCGCTACCCGTACAATGGGGCCATGGAATGGCAAGGTTGGATCCTCCACTGCCGCGCCGGCTACGAGCAGAGCCTCGCCTCCGAGGCTACCGCAGCGGCGCGCGAAATCGGCGTACACGGCTATTGCCGGGCACGGGAGCAGAGCGCCTATGTGGTCTTCCACGCCCCGGCCGGGGACGCCCCGCAACAGCCACCGCCATTGGTCTTTGCACGCGCTGCAGCCGGCCTAGTCGACGAGCTGCAGGGGCTCCCGGAAGGCGGCCGCGCGGAAGCCATTGCGGCGGCGCTGCCCCCGGCGACCGGCGGTGCCTCCCCATGGCTCGAGTACCCGGACAGCGACGAAGGCCGTCCTCTGGCCCGCTTCTGCCGACGCTTCGCTGGCCCCCTGCGCCACGCGCTGACTCAGGCCGGGGTGACTGCCGGCGATCCGCAGCAGCGTCTGCGCCTGCTGTTCCCCGACTCCCGCCACTGCTTAGCCGGTGTCGGCCCTGCCAGCGGTTGGCCGGGCGGCATCCCCCGGCTGCGGATGCCGCGAAGCGCGCCAAGCCGCTCGGTGCTCAAGCTCGAGGAGACGCTCCACCGCCTGGTTCCGGAGCACGAGCAGCCCTACCCCGGCGAACACGCCGTGGACCTCGGGGCGGCCCCGGGCGGCTGGACCTGGCTGCTGCGCGAGCGCGGGCTCACCGTGACCGCCATCGATAACGGCCCGCTCGCCCCGGACCTTGCCCAAGATCCCGGTGTCGAACACCGGCGTACCGACGCCTTCCGCTTCCGGACACGAGCGGAGGTGGACTGGCTGGTCTGCGACGTCGTGGACCGGCCGCAGGGGATCACACGCCTGATGGCACAGTGGCTGCGCAAGGCGCGGGCCAGGGCGGCAGTATTCAATCTGAAGCTGCCCATGCGCCGTCCACTGGAGACCGTGCGCCACGCCCTGGAGGCGATCCGAGCCACCGGCGCGCGGGTGCACGCCGCGCAGCTCTATCACGACCGTGAGGAGATCACCGTCTACGCACGGCGGACGGCCTCGCGGAATCGGTCGTAACGTATTATCCTATAGATCCCTATCTGTACTCCGCCCGGTGCCGGACCCACCGCACCGGCCAGACTCCGATCACGACAAAAGCCTATGGATCTCAACGAGTTAAAGGAGACCTTCGAGTTCATTGAGGACTGGGAGGAACGCTACCGCATCCTGATCGACCTGGGCCGGCAACTGCCGGAATTCCCGGAGGCGGAACGGACCGAGGCCAACCGGGTGGAGGGCTGCACCAGCAACGTCTGGCTGGTGTGCCGGCGCGATGAAAACGACCCGCAGCGGCTGGTCTTCCTCGCCGACAGCGACGCTTTCATCGTCAAGGGATTGATTGCGCTGGTGCTCATGGCCTACTCCGGCGCCACGCCGGACGAGATCCAGCGAACCGATATCCGTGAGGTGTTCCGCCAGCTGGGACTGGAGCGCAACCTCAGCCCCAACCGGCGGGACGGCTTCTTCGCCATGGTCGATCGCATCCATGAGCTGGCCGCCGAGGCTCAGGCCGCCTGAGCCACCGGAACAGGTCGCAGACGCAAGCCACCCACCAGGCGCCAACCAACTCAGGACGGATGAACCGAGACCCCTTGCAGAAACAACCCGATATCAAGCAGCGGCTGCAGGAACTCTCCCTCGACCAGCTGCGGGAACTCCACCGAGCCATCGACCGGGAGATCGAGGCGCGTTCCTTTGCCGACAGCCTCGAGGCGCAGATGCGTCTGTTCATGCGCCGTCGCGACCAGTAGGCAGCCAACCGGGGCCCCCTTGCGCAGACTGACCCTCGCCATCACCCCGCTGCTGCTTGCCACGCTGGCGGTCGGCTGCAGCCGCGCCGCTGTGGACGGCCCGGCAGACCCGCCCGGCGAGACACCCGCCTGGGGTGAGGGGTACATCCTCGCCGACGACGGTTACCGGCTACCTTACCGACGCTGGGGCCCCGAGCACGACGACAGCGCCGACGCTGTGGTTCTGGCGCTGCACGGGCTCAATGACTATAGCCGCGGCATGCGCTTCGCTGCCGAATACCTCGCCGAGGGCGGGGTCGCCACCTACGCCTACGACCACCGAGGTTTCGGTGAAACCGGGGACGCGGGCACCTGGCCTGGGGGGCAGGCACTGATCGACGATGCCGCCACGGCCGTCGAGCTGCTGGCCGAACGCTACCCCGATACCCCGCTCTACCTCATGGGCCATAGCATGGGCGGGGCCATCGCCATGATCCTGGTCGCCGAACAATCGCCGGAGGCGATCACCGGCACCGCGCTCCTGGCCCCGGCGGTCTGGGGGCGCGAGGCGATGCCCTGGTATCAGCGCACCGGCCTGTGGCTCTCTTCACGCCTGACCCCCGGTCTGCGCCTGAGCGGCGAGGATCTGGGGGTCGATCCGACGGACAACCCCGAGGTCCTCGAGGAGTGGCGAGAGGATCCGCTCATCCAGCGCGAAGTCAGTGCCCGCGCCTTGGCCGGGGTCACCGACCTCATGGACCGCGCCCTAGAGGCCAGCGAGCAGCTGGACTCGCGGGCACTGATCCTTTACGGCGAGCAGGATGAGGTCATCCCGCCAGAACCCACCTGTCTGATGCTCCATCGGCTCCCGCAGCGCCCGCCGGGACAGTGGCGCCTGGCCCTCTACCCGGAGGGCCATCACCTGCTGACCCGCGACCTGCAGCGCGACCGCGTACACGCGGACCTGCTTGCCTGGCTCCAGGACCCGGAGGGGGCGCGTCTCCCGTCAAGCCACGAGGTCGGGCATCGGGAGGGGCTGTCGCGACTGTGCGGTCACCGCGACTGAGCCGCCCCCTCACCCCGGGGCGACGAACCATCATTGACATGATTAATATCAAATCGACGCTTTGACAGCGCCCGCCACTCGTATACATTGAGCAAACATCGCGAGAGATCGATATAACCGATCCGCGGCGCTTCACAAGCGGACAAAAAACAACTGCAGCATGCAGTCAGGAGGAGCGAGATGAACGACCACTCCCCATCCGGGTCCGAGGGGCTCGACCTCAAGCGCCTGGTGGAGGCCTGCAGCCGGCGCGACTTCCTCAAGCTCTCCGGGATGAGCACCGGGGCGATCGCGGCCGGCGCCCTCGGGGCGGGCACCCTGCTCCACAGCGAGCCGGCCCGGGCGGTTCAGACCAACGCCCGCATCGTGATCGTCGGTGCCGGCGCCGGCGGGCTCAACGCCGCCAACCGCTTGCGCCGGGCCCTGGACGGCGCCGAGATCACCCTCGTCGACCGCCGCGAGGACCACTACTACCAGCCCGGACTGACGCTGGTGGCCACCGGCGAGTGGCCTCGGAGCAAGACCGAGGACCGTAACGAGCGTTACGTCCCCAGCGGGGTCAACTGGGTCAAAGCGATGGTCGCCGAGTACGACCCGGAGAACAACCGCCTCGTCACCGACGAGGGCGAGACCTTGGAGTACGACTACCTGGTCGTGACCACTGGTCTGGAGCTGCGCTTCGACCGCATCGACGGCATGAGCGCCGACCTGATCGGCTCCCACGGCATCGGCTGCGTCTACGACAACCCCGGCAACGCGTCCGCCACCTGGAACGCGGTGGAGAACTACCTGCAGGAAGGCGGCAAGGGCCTGTTCATCCGCCCGCCGGGGGCGATCAAGTGCGCCGGCGCCCCGCTGAAGATGAGCATGATCACCGAGCACCGCCTGCGCCAGCGAGGCATGCGCGGCAATGCCGACCTCCATTACTACGCCCCGGGCGACGGCCTGTTCTCACAACCGGATATCGACGAGTTCCTCAAGCGCCACTTCCCCGAGGAGCGGGACATCGACGTGCACTGGCACCACCGGGTCAAGGGCATCGAGCCGGAGCAGAAGCGGGTCACCTTCGAATCGGACGGGGACGGGGAGTACACCGAGTCCTACGACTTCATCCACCTGCCGCCGTCGATGAGCGCCCCCGAGCCGCTGCGCGAGAGCGATCTCGCGGCCCGGGAAGCCCCCTACGCTGATGGCGGCTGGTTGGAGGTGGATCAGTACACGCTCCGGCACAAGCGCTACCCGAACGTCTTCGGAGCCGGCGACTGCTGCGGCGTGCCGATCGGCAAGACCTCGGCCACGGTCAAGAACATGACCCCGGTCATGGTCGAGAACCTGATCCGCGTCATCCAGGACCGGGAGCCCACCGCCGAGTTCGACGGCTACACCTCCTGCCCGCTGATTACCGAAATCGGCCAGGCGATCCTGGTGGAGTTCAACTACGATCTGGAAATGACGCCCTCGTTCGGCTTCATCAGCCCCTACCGCGAGCACTGGATGGCCTGGGTGATGAAGGAGCACCTGCTGCTCCCGGCCTACAACGCCATGCTCCACGGCCGCATGTCCTGAACCAGCGAAGGGGGTAGAGAAGCATGATTATGGAAACCATTACCGTGGCGATCCAGTTCCTCGGGGGCACCCTGCCCGCGATCATCATCCTGGCCATCGTCGACCTTATCCTGCTGGCCCTGCTCATCGCACGCGTAGGCAGCAGCTTCCGCAACTTCGGTCGGGCCCTGGGCAGCGCCCTGGGCGTGGGCGGTGTCGTGGCCCTCATCTCGGTATTCCTGCTGCCGGCCCACACCGGCGCGAGCTGGGCCAACCTGTACGGAGCCACCGACTATCTGGGCCTGCTCGGCATCTCCGTGGGGCTCGGCCTGGCCGCGGCCGCCGCGACCTTCCCGCCGATCCAGTACCTGCTGGGCATGGCCCCGTCGGGGCATGGGCAGCGCCAGAGGGCCCGCGCCTGATCGGCACCATACCCGGGCGCCGGGTCTTCCCCACGGACCGGTGGAATACAGCAAGGCCGCCCCGAAGGGCGGCCTTGCTGTCTGCGGGTGTGGCATCGGCTGCTCAGAAGAGGAAATCCGGCAGATGTTTGCGGATTTGCTCGGGCCGCTCCAAGTGGCAGATGTCCTTGTCCACCTCATGGCTGATCGCCGCTTTCAGCCCACCATCTAAGTGATGCCGGATCTGTCCGAGAAAATGCGGCGCAGCCGCCACCACCAGATGCTCGAAACGCTTTTGCTGATGGGCCTGCTCAAGCCATCGCACCAGCTCACGGGCAAAACGATCTGACTCCACCTCCTTGATGTCGGTGGGCGGATCCATCGCATGGCGCCCACCTCCGGCGGACTCCGAGATCCGACCCGGGCGGTCGGTCACCAACTCATGGGCCGGTACACGCAGCTCCGGGTTCACCCAAGTCTCGACCTCCTGCAGGGACTGGCCCGAGCGCTGGTCGCTGGCAAAGACCCGTGCCTGGGCTGCGTCGGCTGCCACTACCCACACTTTCGACATGTTGCGACCTCCTTCGCGCTGATGTCATAACCCATGCGTGCCTACCCCAATATTAGTAGACTGCGCCCCTTTCCCGAGGAGGACAAGCCATGCCCGAACTCGGCGCTCACGTCTCGGCGGCCGGCGGGCCGCAGCGCGCCCCGGAACGCGGCCGGGAGATCGGCTGCGATAGCATCCAGGTCTTCACCCGAAACCAGCGCAGCTGGCAGGTCAAGCCGATCACTGCCGAGGAGGCCGAAGCCTTCCGACGCGTTCGGGCGGAGCAGGGCATCGGTTCGGTGATGAGCCACGCCTCCTACCTGATCAACCTCGCTGCCACCGATCCGGAAAAGCACGCCAAGTCGCAGGCAGCGCTGGAAGCCGAACTCGAGCGCTGCCACCGGCTCGGCATTGAACTGCTCAATTTCCATCCCGGTGCCCACCTCCAGGCCGGAACCGAGGCCGGGATCGAGGCCATTGCGGCCACGCTCAATGCCATCTGCCGCAACCACCCGGACAAAACGGATGTCTGTCTCGTCCTGGAGAACGTCGCCGGCCAGGGCACCACCGTGGGCGCCGACTTCGCCGAGCTGGCCGCCATCCTGGAACGGCTGGAGACCCCGGAACGCTTCGGGGTCTGCATCGACACCGCACACGCCTTTGCCGCCGGCTACGAGCTGCATACCGCTACGGGCTGGGAGGCCATGTGGGCAGCCTTCGACACCCATATCGGCCTGCGCCGGCTGGTCGCGCTGCACCTGAACGACTCGCGCCCACCCTGCGGCAGTCGCAAGGATCGGCACGCGCTTATCGGCCGTGGCGAGATCGGCCCCGACGCCTTTGAGCGCGCGGTCACCGACGCCCGCACCCGCGCCCTGCCACAACTGCTCGAGACGCCCGCCGGCCCCGAGGGCTGGGCGCGCGAGATCGAATGGCTGCGTGGCTGCGCCCGTGGCGAGCGCCCTGCTCTGCCGGAGATCGAAGACCGCAACATCAACCTGTGACCGCTGTGAGGAGTCCCCAATGAGCCAACCCCCCTTCCTTATCGTCGGCCAGGGCCTCGCCGGCAGCCTGGTCGCCCTGAGTCTGCTCGAACGCGGAGCGGCGGTGACTGTGGTGGATGACGGCAAGACCGACGCCCCCTCGCGGGTCACCCCGGGACTGGCCACACCGATCGCCGGTCCGCGCCTGACCTTCCCCCCTAGCGGCGCGGAGACCGCCGCCGGCTCGTGGCGGCGCTATCGCAGCCTGGAGCGGTGCTTCGGGCAGCGTCTGCTGCAGTCCCACGACATCCTGCACATGGCCGGCGGCCGCGAAGAACTGCGGCAATTCCAGAAGCGCAGCCTCGACCCGGCATTTGCCCGCTGGCTCGGGCGGCAGTTCTCACCCGGCGATCACGATGGCGTTCTGGCCGACCCCTGGGGCGGGTTCGAGATCCGCGGTGGGCAGGTCAACGTCCCGGCGCTGCTCGGTCACGTCGCCGACTATCTGCGCGATCGGGACTCGCTGCGCGACGGGATGGTAACGACCGAGGCGCTCCGAACCGATGCCGATGGAGTCACCTGGCAGGGCCAGCGCTACCGTGAGGTGGTCTTCTGCGACGGCCCCAGCGGCTCGGACAACCCTTGGCTGGCCGGCGTCGGTCTGCAGTGCGTCCCCGGCGAGGTGCTCACCGTGCGCCCCACGCACCCGATCCCCAACCACATCTACCATGGCCGAGCTGGCTACCTGGCACCGCAGCCCGGACAGCGCGGCGTCTTCCGGCTCGGCGCCACCTACGGCAAGCCCGACACCCCTGCCGCAGCCACCGAGTCCGGTCGCGAAACCCTGCTCGGCCAGCTCCCCCGTTTGCTTTCTCGGCCGCCACGGATGGAGGTCGTCGAGCATCGGGCCGGCACCCGACCGGCCACCCCGCAGCGCTGCCCGGTGCTCGGCCGAATCCCCGGCCGACCGGCCGCCGTACTCAACGGCCTCGGCGCCCGCGCCATGCTCCAGGCCCCCTACCTAGCCGAGCGGCTGGCCGAGCACCTGCTCGAGGACGCACCACTGCCCGAGGGTTGCCTGGCACCCGCTCGCCCGGAATGAGCGAACCCCTGACGCAGACCGCTCACCGCCACGTGGCCCAGGTGCTGGGCCGTGGCGGCCGCGCGGTCGACGCCACGGCCGGCAACGGCCACGATGCCTGCTTCCTGGCCGCCCAGACCAACCCCGGAGGCAGTATCCTGGTCATCGATCTGCAGTGGGACGCCCTGCAGAATACGCGGGCTCGCCTAGCAGCACGCGGACACCTGCCCGCCTGCCACCTGGTCCAGGCCGATCATCGGCACCTTGCCGGCTTGACGCCGCCGGACTGGCACGGCAGCGTCGATACCGTCATGTTCAACCTCGGCTACCTGCCCGGAGGCGACCGAAGCGTCACGACGCACCCGGAGCGGACCAGGCCGGCACTGGACGCCGCCCGGCAACTGCTCAGGCCCGGCGGCCTGATCAGCGTCATCGCCTACCGGGGGCATCCCGGCGGTCCGGATGAGGCCCGCTGTGTGGCGAGCTGGATGGCCACCGCCGCGGCCGCCGGCGACCTCTGGCAGGAGCGGGGGAGTGGCGGCGATACCGCCCCGATCCTCCACCTGCTCTGGCGCCGCGCCGAGGGCGATCACCACTAGGAGGCAGCATAATGGCGAAATTGATCCTAGGCGCCAACCGAGGCATCGGCCTGGAGACCACGCGGCAGCTTTGTGCGCGCGGCGACCACGTAATCGCTACCGCGCGCAGCGCCTCGGAGGAGTTGCGCAACACCGGCGCCCAGGTCCACGAAGGAGTGGACATCACCCGGCACGACACGCTCGATGCCCTGGCCGACCAACTGTCCGGGCAACCCCTGGAATGGGTCCTGGTGGTCTCCGGGCTGATGCGGGTCCAGCGCCTGGGCGCCCTCGACGAGGCCGCAGTGGCGGGTATCCGCGCCCAGTTCGAGACCAACGCCCTCGGCCCGCTGATGGCCGCGGAAGCTCTCCATCCCCTGCTCAGCGACGGCGGTAAACTGGGGATCGTCACCAGTCGCATGGGCTCGATCGGCGACAACACCTCTGGCAATAGCTACGGATACAGGATGTCGAAAGCCGCGGTGAACATGGCGGCCGTTTCGCTGGCCCACGACCTACGCCCGCGCGGGATCGCCGTGGCCCTGCTACACCCCGGCTGGGTGCGCACGGACATGACCAGCCAAAACGGCCTAATCGACCCGCCGGAGTCCGCTGCCGGGCTGATCGACCGGATGGACCACGTCAGCCTGGAGGACTCGGGGCGCTTCTGGCACGCCCCTAACCGGGAGATCCTTCCCTGGTAGCCAGCGGCTGGATCGTCTCCAACTTGCCCTGCAAAACGATCTGCGCACGATCCAGGTCGTACTGATTCTGCAGCTGCAGCCACAGTTCCGGCGCAGTGCCGAAAAAACGGGCCAGACGCAGCGCGGTATCCGCTGAGATGCCGCGCTTGCCCAATACCAGTTCATTGATGCGCCGGGGCGGCACGCCGATGGCGCGGGCCAGCTTGTACTGGGACAACCCGGCCGGCTCAAGGAACTGCTCGAGCAGCACCTCGCCCGGGTGGATAGGCATCCCGGCGGTGGTGTTCCGTCTTTGGCTCATGCCGTAACCATAACGCACCCCGTTCAGGCCGCAAACGCGGACACCGTGGTAGGCTGCGACTTAACAATCGCGAAACCATGACCCATCATGTTCATTGATAGGTCGTTGCTAAAACCGACGCCGTGCCCCACGGGAGGAACCATGACGGAACACCAACAGCTGCTTCGTTGGGTCGAGGAGATCCGCCAGCTGTGCCGACCGAGCAACGTCCACTGGTGTGACGGGTCAAGGGACGAGTACCAGGCCATGTGCCAGCTCATGGTCGCCGACGGAACCGCCCAGTGGCTCAACCCCGAGCTACGCCCCAACAGCCTGCTCATTCGCTCGGACCCGGCCGATGTGGCTCGGGTTGAAGACAGCACGTTCATCTGCTCGACCGATCCCGACGACGTCGGCCCCACCAACAACTGGGCCGACCCGGAGGAGATGCGCAGCCACCTCCGCGGCCTGTTCGACGGCTGCATGGAGGGCCGCACCCTCTTCGTGATTCCCTTCTCGATGGGGCCGGTGGGCTCGCCGATCGCGCACATCGGCGTCCAGCTCACCGACTCGCCCTACGTCGTGGCCAACATGCACATCATGACCCGTGTAGGTCAGCCGGTGCTCGACGTCCTCGGCCGTGACGGACGCTTCGTCCCCTGCCTCCACTCCGTGGGCTATCCGCTGCGTGACGGCGACCCCGGCGTGCCCTGGCCCTGCGATCCGGACAACCGTTACATCGTCCACTTCCCCGAGTCCCGGGAGATCTGGTCCTACGGCTCGGGCTACGGCGGCAACGCGCTACTCGGCAAGAAGTGCTTCGCCCTGCGCATCGCCTCGGCCATGGCCCGGGACGAGGGCTGGCTGGCCGAGCACATGCTGATCCTCAAGCTCACCAGCCCCGATGGCGACGTCCAGTACATGGCCGGGGCATTCCCGTCGGCCTGCGGCAAGACCAACCTGGCCATGCTGCGGCCGCCCATGCCGGGCTGGAAGGTCGAGACCATCGGCGACGACATCGCCTGGATGAAGTTCGGCTCTGACGGGCGCCTCTACGCCATCAACCCCGAAGCCGGCTTCTTCGGGGTGGCGCCGGGCACCTCGTACAAGTCCAACGCCAACGCCATGGAGGCCCTCCACGGCAACGTCATCTTTACCAACGTCGCCGGAACGCCCGAGGGCGACGTCTGGTGGGAAGAGATGACCGACGAGCCGCCGGCCGAACTCACCGACTGGAAAGGACGCCCGTGGACGCCGAACAGCGGCGAGCCGGCAGCCCATCCCAACGCCCGCTTCACGGCCCCGGCCCACCAGTGCCCGGCGATCGCCCCCGAGTGGAACGACCCGGCGGGTGTGCCCATCGACGCCATCATCTTCGGTGGCCGCCGGGGCGAGACCATCCCCCTGGTCCAGGAGGCGCGAGACTGGCAGCACGGGGTCTTCCTCGGCTCGGTCATGGGCAGCGAGAAGACCGCCGCTGCCACCGGCAACCTGGGGGCCCTGCGCCGCGATCCCATGGCCATGCTGCCGTTCTGCGGCTACAACATGGCTGACTACTTCGCCCACTGGCTCCGGCTGGGCGAGCAGTCGGGACGCCAGCTACCGACGATCTATCACGTCAACTGGTTCCGCAAGGACGACAACGGCCGCTTCATCTGGCCGGGCTTCTCCGATAACGCCCGGGTCCTGAAGTGGATCTTCCAGCGCAACCGAGGCGAGATCGACGCCCTCGAGAGCCCGATCGGGCGGCTGCCTCGCCCCGGCGACGTCGACCTCAGCGACCTGGAGATCGGCCCGGAGACCCTCACCGACCTGCTGGAGGTGGACGCCCCGGGCTGGCGGCGGGAGATCGAGCTTATCCGCGATCACTACGCGCAGTTCGGCGACCGGCTCCCGGCGCAGCTCTGGCAGGAGCTGGAATGGCTGGAGGAGAACCTCTAAAACCGACCCATCGGCCCCAGCCCATTGCAAAAGACCCCCGCCAGGCACCTGCCCGGCGGGGGTCTCGTTCCGGCCGATTCTGGTGCAGCGCCGGTCTCAGGGCTGCGCCGGCACCTCGACCTCGTCCGGCTTGCGCACCTCGCCGCCGGTCTGCTCCGACAGCCCGAGGTTGTGCCAGATGCGCTCGACCACCGGCGCCTTGTTCAGGGCGTAGAAGTGGATACCGGGCGCACCGTTGTCCAGCAGGTCCTCGCACAGCCGCGTCACGACGTCGATGCCGTACTCCATCCGCGACTGCGGGTCATCCTTCCAGGCCTCCATCCGCTGTGCCAGCCAGCGCGGCATATCGGCCTTGCAGGCCGCGGCGAAACGCGCCTGCTGCTCGAAGTTCATCAGCGGCATGATGCCGGGGACGATCGGGATGTCCACCCCGCGCTTCTCGCAATCTTCGACAAAGCGGTAGTAGCAATCCGCGTTGTAGAAGAACTGCGTGATTGCCGAGTCCGCGCCGGCCTTGGCCTTGCGGACGAAGTTCTCAATATCGGTCAGGGCGTCCGGGGCCTCCGGGTGGAACTCCGGATAGGCACCCACCTCGATGTAGAAGTGGTCACCGGTGACCTCGCGGATGAGCTCGACGAGCTCGTTGGCGTAACTCAGCTCGCCCTGGCCCATGGATCCGGAGCCGGACGGCCGATCGCCGCGCAGGGCAACGATGTACTTCACACCCTGCTCCTTGTAGTCGAGGATCATCTGCTTGAGCCGATCCCGACTGGCGTCGATGCACGACAGGTGGGGCGCCGCGTCGGCGGTGCTGCTGCGCTGGATGTCGATGACCGTCTCGAAGGTGCGATCCTGGGTCGACCCCCCGGCGCCGAACGTCACCGAAAAGTAGGCCGGGTTCAGCCGCTCCAAGCGCTCCCGCGTGGCCTTCAGGTTCTCGGCCCCCTCGTCCGTCTTGGGCGGGAAGAACTCGAAACTGAAGACGCGGGGGTGTTTCTTTTGACTTTCCATTGAACCCCTCCGATTGACTCGAAGCGTTCAGTGCTCAGTGTTCAGCGTTCGGACCGCTTGGCCCGAACGCTGAACGCTGAACGCTCTGGGCGCTCAACCGAGACCCCGGGGGGGGGGGGGGGGGCCCCGGGGGGGGGGGGGAGGGGGGGGGCCTCCCCCCCCCCCCGGGGGGGGGGGGGCCCCCCCCCCGGGTCTGTCGGTCAAGCCGTAGTGGCTTACCGGCTTAGTAGCGGTACCACTCCGGCTTGAACGGCCCATCCACGGAGACGCCGATGTACTCGGCCTGCTCCTCTCTGAGACGGGTCAGGTTGGCGCCGACGCGGCCCAGGTGCAGCGCCGCAACCTTCTCGTCCAGGTGCTTGGGCAGCACGTAGACGTCCTTCTCGTACTTGCCAGGGTTGTTGTAGAGCTCCATCTGAGCCATGACCTGGTTGGTGAACGAGTTGGACATCACGAAGGACGGGTGGCCGGTGGCGCAGCCCAGGTTCACCAGACGGCCCTCGGCGAGCAGGGTGATCTTCTTGCCGTCCGGGAACTCGATGTGGTCGACCTGCGGCTTGATCTCGTCCCACTTGTACTGCTTCAGGCTCGCCACGTCGATCTCGTTGTCGAAGTGGCCGATATTGCAGACGATGGCCTCGTCCTTCATCGCCTTCATGTGATCGTGGGTGATCACATTGTAGTTGCCCGTGGCGGTGACGAAGATGTCGGCCACCGGGGCGGCCTCTTCCATGGTGACGACCTTGTAGCCGTCCATGGAGGCCTGCAGGGCACAGATCGGGTCGACCTCGGTGACCCACACCTGGGCGCCCAGGCCACGCAGCGACTGCGCCGAGCCCTTGCCGACGTCGCCGAAGCCGGCCACGACAGCCACCTTGCCGGCGATCATGACGTCGGTGGCGCGCTTGATGCTGTCGACCAGCGACTCACGGCAGCCGTAGAGGTTGTCGAACTTCGACTTGGTGACCGAGTCGTTGACGTTGAACGCCGGCATGCCGAGCTCGCCCCTGCGGCTCATCTCGTAGAGACGGTGCACGCCGGTGGTGGTCTCCTCGGAGACACCGTAGATGTCCTTCATCATGTCCGGGTACTGCTCGTGGATCACGGCGGTCAGGTCACCACCGTCGTCCAGCAGCATGTTCGGCTTCCAGCCGTCCGGACCGTTGATGGTCTGCTCGATGCACCACCAGTACTCCTCCTCGGTCTCGCCCTTCCAGGCAAAGACCGGGGTGCCGTTGGCCGCAACGGCAGCGGCCGCCTGGTCCTGAGTGGAGAAGATGTTGCAGGAGGACCAGCGAACCTCGGCCCCCAGCTCCTGCAGGGTCTCGATCAGGACCGCGGTCTGGATGGTCATGTGCAGGCAGCCGGCGATGCGCGCACCCTTGAGGGGCTTCTGCGCGGCGAACTCGCGCCGGGTCTCCATCAGACCCGGCATCTCGCTCTCGGCGATCTTGATCTCCTTGCGGCCCCAGTCGGCCAGGGAGATATCGGCAACCTTGTAGTCTTGATTACTCATGCTATCGAGTTACTCCTTGCGTATTCAGTTACTTGAGGCCAGCGGCGTCCTTGAGGGCAGCAGCACGGTCGGTGCGCTCCCACGGCACGTCGATGTCCTCGCGGCCGAAGTGGCCGTAAGCGGCGGTCGGGCGGTAGATCGGCTGCTCCAGACCCAGCATCTTGAGGATGCCGTACGGACGCAGGTCGAAGTTCTCGCGGACCAGCTTGTTGATCACTTCCTCGTCGACCTTGCCGGTACCGAAGGTCTCGACGTTGACGGAGGTCGGCTCGGCGACGCCGATGGCGTAGGAGAGCTGCACCTCGCAACGATCGGCCAGGCCGGCGGCGACGACGTTCTTCGCCACATAGCGGCCGACGTAGGCGGCCGAACGGTCGACCTTGGACGGGTCCTTGCCCGAGAAGGCGCCACCACCGTGGCGACCCATGCCGCCGTAGGTGTCGACGATGATCTTCCGGCCGGTCAGGCCGCAGTCACCCAGCGGGCCGCCGGTAACAAAGCGCCCGGTCGGGTTGATGTGGTACTTGGTGTCGTTGGTCAGCCAGCCGGTGCTGCCGAGCACGGGCTTGATGATCTCCTCCATCACGCCCTCGTGGACGGTCTTCTGGTCCACGGTCTCGTCGTGCTGGGTGGAGAGCACCACCGCATCGCAGCCAACGATCTTGTCGCCTTCGTACTGGAAGGTGACCTGACTCTTGGCGTCCGGGCGCAGCCACGGCAGCTTGCCGTTCTTGCGCACCTCGGCCTGGCGCTTGACCAGCAGATGGGAGTAGTGAATGGCCGCCGGCATGAGCACGTCGGTCTCATTGGTGGCGTAGCCAAACATCAGGCCCTGGTCGCCAGCGCCCTGCTCCTCTTCCTTCTCGCGATCGACGCCCTGGTTGATGTCGGGCGACTGCTCGCCCAGCGCGTTCAGGACCGCGCAGGTGTCGGCGTCGAAGCCCATGTCCGAGCTGGTGTAGCCGATCTCCCGGACCACGTCGCGGACCAGCGGCTCGACGTTGATCTTGGCCGTGGTCTTGATCTCGCCGGCAACGACGACCATGCCGGTCTGGATCATGGTCTCGGCGGCGACGCGGGACTTCGGGTCCTGGCGCAGGAACTCGTCCAGCAGGGCATCGGAGATGGCATCGGCCATCTTGTCCGGATGGCCCTCGGACACCGACTCAGACGTAAAGAGGTAGCGCTTGCTCATGGTTACTCCTTCTCGCTAAGGATTCTCAGGTTATACAAACCCGGCGGCGCGGCCGCAGCCGCGCGCGGCCCGGGAGAAATGGATAAGTGCGCGGGATCAGTCCTTCCGGAAGTGGAAGATGCCCCAGGTCAGGTAGCCGTTGTTGCCACCCTCGACCCAGTGCTGCAGACCCTTCTTCATGCGGGCGACGTAATCGTCGGAGACGATGCCGTCGAGCTCGTGCCCGCGCCGCTCCAGTTCCTTGTGGACACGGCCGTAGTGGCGCGGAAGCTGGGGCGTGTTGTCCTCGAACTCCAGCTCCGTCATGCCGTTCTTCTTCAGCTCGTCGCGGTAGAAGCTCGGCGTGCCCATGGTGGAGAGGTGGATCCGGTCCAGGATCGGCTGAATGACGCCCTCGGGGCAGTCGTCGGCCTGCATCGGGTCGGTGAAGATGAACTCGCCGCCCTTCTTGAGCACACGGGTCACCTCGCTCATCACCCGGGGGCGATCACCACTGTGCAGGAACGAGTCCTGGCACCAGACGATGTCGAAGGTCTCGGCGTCGAACGGGATGTCCTCAAAGGCACCATCGACCACCTCGATCAGGTGATCGACGCCCTGCTCCTTGTTCATCTGCCGGTCGCGCTCGTTCTCGCGCTCGGAGAGGTTCAGGGCGACCACACGGCAGCCGTAGGTATGCGCCAGGTAGCGCGCCACGCCGCCATAACCGGCGCCCACGTCCAGCACGTAGCTGTCGGCGCTCAGGTTGCTCAGCTTCGAGGCCATGCGCTCGACGGTCCGACGACTGGCGTCGAAGATCGGCTCGTCCTCGTCATGATAGATGCCGACGTGCAGATCCTCACCACCCCAGATGTGGAAGTAGAAGTTGTCCGCATCGCGACTGTTGTAATATTGGCGGGCCACCTCGATGGCCTCGTCATCATACTGACTCATCAGGTTATTCCTCCTCCCGATAGGCCTTCTCGGCGACATGGATGAAGAAGTCCGGATCGGCGTCCCGATAGGTCTCCTTGAAGTCGCCGTAGGTCTCGATTTTCTGGAAGCCGACCTCCCGCATCAGCCGCCGCGTGTACTCCTTGCGCAGCGGGAACATGTTCAGGAAATAGGTCGACCCATCGGAGAACGCGTACTTGAACCGCGCCAGCCCGTCGTCCACGTGCTCGGGATAGACCGAGACGTCGTCTCCGCAGTAGTAGTAGGTGTGGCTGGAGTCGTAGCCGTGATCCAGGATGCCGTCGTAGTTGCGCTGGTCCAGGATCAGGACACCGTCGTGGTTGAGGGCGGAGTAGAACTCGGCGAGGGTCTTGCGGCGGTCGCGTTCGTTGAATAGGTGGGTAAAGGAGTTGCCGAGGCAGATGATGGCGTCGTAGCGACCGTGGATGTCTTGGTTCAGCCATCGCCAGTCGACCTGGACGGTGCGCAGAATATGGCCACGTTTTCGCCCATTCTCGAAGGCCTTGGCCAGCATCTCCGCGCTACCATCGGCACTCACGACCTCGAAACCGGCCTCGCGCAGACGAACCGAGTGAAAACCCGTGCCGGTTGCGACGTCGAGTACCCGCTTGGCACCCCGTTTCTTGAGCTCTTGGATGAAGAAGTCACCCTCGCTCTGGGCCCGACTGTCCCAGTCGATCAGGTCGTCCCACTTGTCCACGAACCCGTCGACGTACTCCTCCGTGTAGTGGTCGGTGTCCCGCACCTGGGTCGGGTCCGCCCCGAAGTCCTGCTCAGTCTGAACACTCATAGGTCACCTCTGTCTGGCGATCTTCCCTATCGGCGCACGCGCGCCATGGATACAGTGCCCCGCTTCGGATCGGAGACTTCCACGTCACCGCCAACGCTTGGGCAGGTTGCGAATTGTTCGCCTCTCTACTGCTTCCGATGGTTCTTGTGCGGCATGCGCCCGCGCACCGTGCGGGGCGTGTCTCGGACAGGGGCCTAGGCCCATTTGACGATGCCGAGCCAGCCGCGGGCCGTCGAGCGACTCCGGGTCTCGGCACCTTCCTTTACATGCCTATACGACCGCGTCGGCCGTTAGCGTGGGCATACTGTGCGCGAGATCGGCGGCGAATTCAAGCCCCGGCCCCGCAGGGTCACCGGACCGGACGCAGGCGCTGCTCGGCCGACGCGGATTCCGGAAAGTACTGACGTGACGGGACACAGGCGAGCACGTCGAGTTCGCGCTGGAAGGCCCACCCCTCCCCGGGGTCGACACCCCCCCAAGCATCCAAACCGCCCGGCACAGAGGAGCTTGCCCACCCATCCGCGGCGTATTGCCACCCCTGGCCGACCCGCGCCTCGTCCAGTTCCCTGCGCAACCGCCAGCGATCCCGGCCGAACGGATCCAATGCACCGGAGAAGATCAGCGGCTCAATCTGCTGCGCCGGCGCCGTACCCCCGAAACCGCGGATGATGAGGTCCATCACGCTGCGGTACTCGCCGCCCCGGCGGCGAAGCACCAGACGCTCGGCGGTCTGCCGATCGATCTGCGCAACGGCCCCAAGGCCGAAGAGGACCGTATCCCGGTCCAAGGGACGAAACCCCCAGTCGCTGCGGTTAATATCCGGCGGTAGTACGATCACCCCGTCACTAAGCGCCTCCCGGCACAGATCGACGAGTGCCTCGCGATGGGGGCAAGCCACCCCTTCCGGCCCTCCACCGGCGCCGTAGCGGACGCCGTTGCGGGGGGTAATCCGCTGCAGCGCCCGGTTCAGACGCGCCGCCTGGAACACCGCAGGATAGCGCGCCCGGTAGTAGGCCTGGCGGTAGGCCTCGGTGATCTCGATCAGCGCCGCCGCACGATCGACCACCTGGGCCAGTGCCTGACGGAGCGTGCGCAGCAGGTAGAGCCCCCGGGCGTGAGGCAGCTGACATTGGGTGGCTATGCGCTCGCCCAGCTGGCGCGACAACTCACCCTCATGAGCGTCGGCCCCCTCCTCGCTCAGCCGCTGTGCAAGCGTCACGGCCTCGGCCAGCTCGCAACCGAGCAACCGCGCCAGCGCCACGATGACCTGCTCGCGATAGAGCCAGACGTTGGCCGTCGGGTTGAGGATGTCCTCCAGCTCCGGGTGGGACAGCGGCGGGCGGGTGGCGCCGGTGCGCGCCGCCCGGTAACGCTCCGTCAGGCCCTGCGGCGCCCCGTCCCGGGCGACCACCACGACCTGCGTCACCTCCTCCAGACTGCGCGGCGCCGCCTCGCGCAGGCGCGCCTGCAGCTCCGCCCCCTCCAGCAAGGGGATGCCGGCGGTCTCGCCCCGAGCGATCAGACGCAGCGTGTCCGGGTCATCCCACGGGTAGGCCCAGCGCAAAGGATCGCAGTCACGCCCGCCGTTCAGCGCCCGCGCCAGGCGGGCCATCTCGCGCGTCAGCGCCAGTGTCGGCTCATGACCGACCACGACCTCGATCCCCTGCTCGGGCGCGTCGGCCGGCGCCGGGCCACCGCGGCGCAGTGCCGAGGTCAGCTCGGCCTGCTCGGCACGGCTGGCCACGCGCAAGTGCAGGCGCCGCGCCTCCAGCTCGCGCCCGAAACCGAGGAACGGCAGCCCGTGATCGATGGGGTCGATCCCGTTGAGACCGAGCAGGTTGAGCAGCAGGGAGCCGCTCTGCGGGCCGTAGCCCGCGCCGAAGGTGACGCCGCGGGCCGCCAGGTCCTGAACCACCCAGGAAAGCTCCAGGAGTACGCCAGGCTCCAATCCGAGGCGCGCGAAAGCCGCCATCTCCTGCTCAACCCGGCGGTGATAGCGAACCCGCCGCTCGCCCAGCGCCCGGCGCACGCAGCCGCTGTCGGCAGCGTCCCACAGCCGGTCCCAGGCAGCGCGCTCCAGCGCGCCGCCCCGGAACGGGACAATGGTGGTGGCGTCGTCGTGCATACCGTGACTATAGCCGCGCCGGTGCCAGAGCGTCGACGCGGCCCGGGACAGCTAGCGCCGGGCGCGGAAGAACTCGCGCAGCAGCTCGGCGGCCACAGTGCCGGAGACCCCGGCCGTCACTTCAACGCGATGGTTGTGCCCCGGCAGGCCGAGCAGATCGAACTGACCGCCGCAGGCGCCGGTCTTCGGATCGGAGGCGCCGTAGACCAGCCGACCGATCCGGGCATGGATCATGGCCCCGGCGCACATGAAACAAGGCTCAAGGGTGACGTAGAGGGTGGCCCCGGGCAGACGGTAGGCCCCGGCGGCCTGGCCGGCGGCACGCAGGGCGTTGAGCTCGGCGTGGGCGGTCGGGTCCCGGCTGGCGATGGGGTGGTTCCAGCCCTCGCCGAGGAGCGCCCCGTCGCGGACCACCACCGCCCCCACCGGCACCTCGCCCTGCCCGGCGGCGCACCGGGCCAACTCCAGCGCCCGCGCCATCCACTGCGCGTCGTCCGATGCCCCGTTCACTCCCACTCGATGGTGGCCGGGGGTTTGCCGGAGATGTCGTAGACCACGCGCGAGATGCCGTCGATCTCGTTGATAATGCGCCGCGAGACGTGGTCGAGGAACTCGTAGGGGAGCTGCGCCCAGCGGGCGGTCATGAAATCCACCGTCTCAACGGCGCGCAGGGCGACGACGTACTCGTAGCGGCGGCCGTCCCCGGTCACGCCCACCGATCGCACCGGCAGGAAGACGGCGAAGGCCTGGCTGGTGCGCTCGTACCAGTCCCATCGGCGCAGCTCCTCGATGAAGATCGCATCCGCCCGCCGCAGCAAATCGGCATAGCGCTTGTGGACTTCGCCCAGGATCCGCACCCCCAATCCCGGCCCCGGGAAGGGGTGACGGTAGAGCATATCCGCCGGCAGCCCCAGTTCCAGCCCGACGCGCCGCACCTCGTCCTTGAACAGCTCGCGCAGCGGTTCGACGAGCCTGAGCTTCATCGTCTCGGGCAGCCCACCCACATTGTGGTGCGACTTGATGACGTGGGACTTGCCGCCGGCGTTGCCCGCCGACTCCACCACATCGGGGTAGATCGTGCCCTGGGCCAGGAACTCCACGTCCTCGAGCTTGCCGGCCTCCTCGTCGAAGATCTCGACAAACAGGTTGCCGATGATCCGACGCTTCTCCTCGGGGTCCTCGACCCCGGCCAGCGCGGCCAGGAAGCGATCCTCGGCATCGACATGGATGACCCGCACCCCCATGTGGCGGGCGAAGGTGGCCATAACCTGCTCGGCCTCGCCCAGGCGCAGCAGGCCATTGTCGACGAACACGCAGGTCAACTGCTCACCGATGGCCCGGTGCAGCAGCGCGGCCGTCACCGAGGAATCGACACCGCCGGAGAGCCCGAGGACCACGTGGCGATCACCAACCTGCTCGCGCACCCGCGCGATGCTATCCTCGACGATGTTCCCCGGTGTCCAGTCGCCGGGGCAGCCACAGATCTCGCGCACGAACCGCTCGAGGATGCGGCCGCCCTGGGCGGTGTGGGTGACCTCGGGATGGAACTGCAGGCCGTACCAGCCGCGGGCGTCGTCGCCGATGCCGGCCACCGGCGCCGCCTCGGTCTCGGCAATCACCTGGAAGCCTTCCGGCGGCACCTCGACCCGATCGCCGTGGCTCATCCAGACGTCGAGCAGACCGAAGCCGTCCGCGCTGGCGTGGTCCTCGATATCGCGCAGCAGCCGCGAATGCCCCCGCGCCCGGACCTGGGCGTACCCAAACTCCTTGTGATCCGACGGCGCCACGCGCCCGCCGAGCTGGGCGGTCATCGCCTGCATGCCGTAGCAGATCCCGAGCAGCGGCACTCCGAGTTCGAACACGGCCGCGGGGATGCGCGGGGTCTCAGCGTCGGTGACTGTCTCCGGGCCGCCGGAGAGGATCACCCCGGACGGTGCGAAGTCGCGCACGGCCCGGTCATCGGCATCGCAGGCGCGGATCTCGCAGTACACTCCGCACTCCCGTACGCGACGAGCGATGAGCTGGGTGTACTGCGAACCGAAATCGACAATAAGGATGCGGTGGGCGTGGATATCCGCCCCGGACTGCTCGCTCACAGGCAACGGCTCCGATTGATTACTCGACGCGGTAGTTGGGCGCTTCCTTGGTGATGGTCACGTCGTGGACGTGGCTCTCACGCATGCCGGCGCCGGTGATGCGGGCGAACTGCGGCCGTGTACGCATCTCCTCCATGGTGGCGCAGCCGACGTAACCCATGCTGGCCCGGATCCCGCCGATGAGCTGGTTGACGATGGTGACCATGCTCCCCTTGTAGGGCACCCGGCCCTCGATCCCCTCGGGGACGAGCTTATCCACCGACTGCGACCCCTCTTGGAAGTAGCGATCAGCGCTCCCCTGGCTACCGGACATGGCCCCGAGGGACCCCATCCCGCGGTAGGCCTTGTAGGAACGCCCCTGGTAGAGCTCCACTTCGCCCGGCGCCTCCTCGGTACCGGCCAGCAGGCTGCCGATCATGACCGTGTGCGCCCCGCTGGCCAGCGCCTTGGCGGCATCCCCGGAGAAGCGGACGCCGCCATCGGCGATCAGCGGTACGTCGGTCCCGGCCAGCGCCTGGGAGACGTTGGAAATCGCCGTCACCTGGGGCACCCCGACCCCGGCCACAACGCGGGTGGTGCAGATCGAACCCGGGCCGATGCCCACCTTAACGGCGTCCGCACCGGCCTCGGCCAGCGCCCTCGCCGCATCGCCGGTGGCGATGTTCCCGGCCACCACCTCGACATCGGGGTAGTGCCGTTTGACCCAGCGGACCCGGTCCATGACCCCGCGGGAGTGACCGTGGGCGGTATCCACCACGAGGACATCCACCCCCGCAGCGGCCAACGCCTCGGCGCGCTCTTCGGTGCCCTCACCGACCCCGACAGCGGCGCCGGCCCGCAGACGGCCGTGCTCGTCCTTGCAGGCATTGGGGAAGTCCTGGCTTTTCTGGATGTCCTTGACGGTGATCATGCCGCGCAGGCGGAAGGCGTCATCGACCACCAGGATCTTCTCGATGCGGTGCTGATGCAGCTTGCTCAGCACCTCGTCGCGCTCAGCCCCCTCGCGCACCGTGACCAACCGCTCCTTCGGCGTCATGGCCACGGAGACCGGCTCGCTGACCCGGCTCTCGAAGCGCAGGTCACGCCCGGTCACGATGCCGACGAGCTCCTCGCCGTCGACCACCGGGACCCCCGAAATGCCGTGCTGGCGCGTGAGCTTGAGCACCTCGCCAATGGTCATGAAGGGCGAGACGGTGATCGGCTCCTTGATGATCCCGCTCTCGAACTTCTTGACCCGGCGCACCTCGGCGGCCTGTTGCTCGACGGTCATGTTCTTGTGGATGATGCCCAGCCCGCCTTGCTCGGCCAGGGCAATGGCCAGTCGCGCCTCGGTGACGGTATCCATGGCTGCGGACACCAGCGGGACGTTAACCTGAATTCGGCGCGTCAGCGGAGTGCTCAGATCCACATCCCGAGGGAGCACGTGCGATTCAGCGGGAAGGAGAAGAACGTCATCGAAAGTCAGGGCTTCCTGGGCGATTCGCATGGTGTCGGGACCTCGGGCGGAGACGCTGTCTGAAGATGGAAAAGAGCAGGGTATTTTACGGTGCAGCAGCACCCCCACTCAACAAACTTCCCATGGGCGATAGCGGCGTGTAGGTTGTAATCAGCCAACTGGAGCGAGCCGCCGCCGAGTATGGAGCGCCGCAGCGACGATATCGCCGTCTACAGCCCCTCGCAGCTCAACCAGGAGGTGCGGGGCATGCTCGAGACGGTCCTGCCGTCCATCTGGGTCGAGGGCGAAATCTCGAACCTGGCCCGGCCCTCATCCGGGCACCTGTATTTCACGCTTAAGGATGCCAGTGCCCAGGTCCGCTGTGCGCTGTTCCGCGGCCGCGCCTCGGCGCTTCGGCACCGGCCCGCCGACGGCGACCAGATCCGCGTCCGCGCCAAGGCCAGCCTCTATCCCGCCCGCGGCGAGTTTCAGCTGGTCATCGAGCACCTCGAGCCGGCCGGCGAGGGGGCCCTGCAGCGCGCCTTCGAAGCGCTCAAGCAGCGCCTGGGCGCCGAGGGATTGTTCGACGCGGCAAGCAAGCGCCCCCTGCCCCGCCTGCCGCGCCGGCTCGGGGTCATCACCTCGCCGACCGGCGCCGCCATCCGCGATGTGCTGCAGGTGCTGCAACGGCGCTTCCCGGCGCTGCCGGTGCTGGTCTACCCGGTACCGGTCCAGGGCGATGCCGCCGCACCGGCCATCGTCCGGGCCCTGGAACTCGCCGGCCGCCGGTGCGAGGTCGATACCCTGCTGCTGACCCGGGGCGGCGGCTCGCTGGAAGATCTCTGGCCCTTCAATGAAGAGTCGGTGGCCCGGGCGATCCGCGCCTGTCCGATCCCGGTCGTCAGTGCGGTGGGCCACGAGGTGGATGTCACCATCGCCGATCTGGCGGCGGACCTGCGCGCGCCGACCCCCTCGGCCGCCGCCGAGACCCTGTCACCGGACCGGCACGCCTGGCAGGAGCGACTCGAGCGCATCGGCCACCGCCTGGAGACCGCCGCGCGAAGGCGCCTCGGCCGCGACGCCGAACAGCTGGCGGCGCTCCAGCGCCGGCTGGCAGCACAGCACCCGGGACGGCGGCTGCGCGACCGGGCGCAACGCCTCGACGAGCTGGAGAGTCGACTACACCGCCTGGGCCGACAGGCCCTCGAGATGCGGGGTGCACGGCTTGAAACCGCCAGGCAGCGGCTTCAGGTCCAGGATCCACGCCGGCGCACGGCCCACGAGCGCCGGCGGATCGAAGAGCTGGCGCAGCGGCTGCGTCAGTCCGTGCGTGGCCGGCTGGAGGCCTCGCAGCAGCGCCTCGGCACCGCCTCCCGTGCCCTGCACGCGGTCAGCCCTCTTGCCACGCTGGAGCGCGGCTACGCGGTGGTGCAGCGGGTGCAGGACGGCGCCATCCTGCGCCAGGCCGAAGCCGTGGAGGTGGGCGAGCGCATCCGTGCCCGCCTGGCGCACGGGGCGCTAGACTGTCGGGTCGAAGCCAGACGCACCACGGAGGACCCGTTGCCCGATGCCGACTGAATCCTTGCTCCCCCGCGTCGGAAAAGCAGTCACGGCACTCGCCGCCGCGGTCGGGCTGCTGCTGGCCTCTGCGCTGCATGCCGCCCCATTGCCCGACTGGCCCGTCCCCGGCGGCGTGGCACGGGTTGATCTGGAGACCGATAGGCGGCCGGGCGACGTACGCTATGACGACGAGCCGGTGATGGTGCGCTCCACGCCGGAAGGCTGGCAGGCGGTGGTGGGGATCGGCCTGGACGCCGACCCTGGAACCCACACCCTCAAGGTGGATGGGACCCGGCACACCTTCGAAGTCGAGCCCATCGACTACGAGGAGCAGCACCTGACCATCGACGACGAAGACATGGTCACACCCCCCGAGGAGACGCTGGAGCGCATCTGGGCCGAACAGCGCGAGATCCGAGCCGCCTTTCGCAGCCGCGAGGTCGACACCCAGCCGCGGCTGCACCTGCACACCCCGGTCGCAGAGCACCGGGTTTCGGCCACGTTCGGGCTGCGGCGTTTTCTCAACGGCCAACCCCGCAATCCGCACAATGGTCTCGACATGGCCGCCCCCACCGGCACGCCCATCGAGGCGGCCGAGTCCGGCCGCGTGGTGCAGACCGGAGACTACTACTTCAACGGCAAGACCGTGTTCATCGACCACGGCGCCGGCCTGGTCACCATGTACTGCCACCTGGACGAGATGGACGTCGAAAAGGGCCAGTGGGTAGAGCGTGGCGAGGCAATCGGAACCGTCGGGGAGACCGGACGGGTGACCGGGCCTCATCTGCACCTGAGCGTCATCCTCAACGGCAACACCGTTGACCCCAACCTATTCCTTTAGGACCAACGCGATCGAGAAAGGAGGCATCATGTCCCAGCGTCGAGTCGTCATCTGCTCGCCCACTCGCACACCCATCGGGACGTTCGGCGGGGCCCTCAAGACCGTCCCCGCACCGGATCTCGGTGCCACTGCCATCCGCGGGACACTGGAACGCTCCGGCCTCGACCCGGCGGCCGTGGATACCGTTGTCATGGGCAACGTGATCCAGGCCGGCTGCAAGATGAACCCGGCCCGCCAGGCCTCGATCAATGGCGGTGTCCCCGCCGAGACGCCGGCGCTGACGGTCAACCGCGTCTGCGGCTCCGGCGCCCAGGCCATCGCCAACGCCTTCCAGGAGGTGGCACTCGGCTTCGCCGAAACCGCTGTCGCTGGCGGCATGGAGAACATGGACCGCGCCCCCTACCTGCTGATGCAGGGCCGCTACGGCTACCGCCTCGGCCACCAGCAGATCCTCGACGCCGTGCTCAGCGACGGCCTGAACGACGCCTTCTCCGACCAGCACTCGGGCTGGCATACCGAGGATCTGGCCGAGCAGTATCAGATCACCCGGCAGGAACAGGACGAATGGGCCCTGCGTTCGCAGCAACGCTTCAGCACCGCCCAGTCCGCCGGCCACTTCGAGGCGGAGATCACCCCGGTGGACGTGCCCGGCCGCAAGGGGCCCACGCGCTTCGAGACCGATGAGCACAACCGCGGTGACACCACCCTCGAGGGCCTGCAGAAGCTGCGCCCGGCCTTCCGCAAGGAGGGCACCATCACCGCCGGCAACGCCCCTGGCGTCAACACCGGGGCCGCGGCCATGGTGGTCGCCGAGGAGGAAGCCGCCCGTCAGCACGGACTCACGCCGGCAGCGCGGCTGGTGGCCTACGGCGTCGGCGGGGTCGAGCCGGGGATGTTCGGGATCGGCCCGGTACCGGCGGTCAGGCAGTGCCTGCAGCGCGCCGGCTGGTCCACCGATGAGGTGGGGCGCTGGGAGATCAACGAGGCCTTCGCGGCCATCGCCATCGCCGTCACCCGGGACCTGGGTCTCGATCCGGAGCGGGTTAACGTCGAGGGCGGCGCGGTGGCACACGGCCACCCGATCGGCGCCACCGGCGCGGTGCTCACCACCCGACTTATCCACGCCATGCAGCGCGACGGTGTGGACAAGGGCGTGGTCACCATGTGTATCGGCGGCGGCCAGGGGGTGGCCCTGGCCATCGAGCGGTTGTAAGGCGCGCCCCCCGGACGCCGATCCCCGTCGGCCGATGGCCGTCGGGGACGGAAACGCAGCAAGCCCCGCGGTGCGCGAGCACCCGGGGCTTTTTTGCGTCCTCCGGCCGGACTACGGCTCGGCTACACCGCCTCTCGGCCGTGGGGGGCGTCCAGATCCAACCGCGGCATGCGCGCCACCAGGCCGGTGGGATTGAGAAAGGCGTGGCTCCGGTAGTAATGGTGGCGGATGTGGTCGAAATCCGTGGTCTCGCCGAACGCCGGCATCTGGTAGAGCTCACGCAGGTAGCCCATCAGGTTCGGGTATTCACGGATCTGGCGCTGCGAGCACTTGAAGTGCACGGCATAGACGGCGTCGAAACGGATCAGCGTCGTGTACAGACAGATGTCCGCCTCCGTGAGCCGGTCCCCGCAAAGATAGCGCTGCCGGCCCAGCACCTCCTCCCAGTGGTCCAGGGCCGCGTAAAGGGCATCGGCGGCCTCTTCGTAGGCCTGCTGGCTACCGGCGAAGCCGCAGCGGTAGACGCCATTGTTGATGGGCTGGTAGATGGCGTCGATGGCCGCATCCACGGCCTCGATGCGATCCGCCGGGGCCAGATCCACGTCGTTACCGGCCAGCGCCTCGAAGCGGTGATCGAACATGCGAAGCAGGTCCCGGGACTCGTTGTTGACCAGCGTGCCCTCCCGGCAGTCCCACAGTGCCGGCACGGTCACCCGGCCATTGGCGCGAGGCTCGGCGGCGGTGTAGACCTGATGGAGGTAGTCCGCCCGGTGGATCGGGTCGCCGGTGGCACCAGGGAAGTCGTCGCTCAGCTCCCAGCCATTCTCCAGCATCAGCGGGTGCACCACCGAGACCGAGATCACCGGCTCGAGACCCTTCAGCCGACGGGCGACGAGCACCCGATGCGCCCAGGGGCAAGCCAGGGAGACATACAGATGGTAGCGGCCCGCCTCCGGCGCGAAACGCCCGCCTGGCTCGATCCACTCCCGAAACCGACTCACGTCGCGCTGAAAGCGGCCGGTCTCGTCCCGCTTGTACGACTCCTGCGTCCATTGCCCATCCACCAGCAAGCCCATCATTCCCTCCGGGGCGGCCTCGGCACCGCCTTGGCTGCTAAAAAAAAGGCGGGATGACCACGCTGGTCACCCCGCCCACTCATCCCGGGAGCGTTGCTCCCCTTACTCCAGGCCTTCCGGGACCTGCTGCTGCATACCTTCCTGAACGCGCCGCTGGAGCTCCTCGAGTTCTGACATGAGTTCGGCCGTCTCGGGGTAGTCTTCCTCCATGGCCGCGAGCAGATCCTCTTGGAACTCGCGCATGTCGCGCTCCATGCTTTCGCGAAAATCGTCGTCGCGCATGGCTTCCTGCTGCTCCTGCTGGAGCTGCATCTGCGCTTCGTGGAACTCCTCGGCCAGCTCCTGCTGCTCCTCCTGGGAGACGTCCCCGGCCTCGAAGCGCTCGTAGATCTCCTGCATGCGCGCATAGTGGCGCTCGGGATCGTAGCCAAGATCCTCCATTTTGGCCGTGGCGCGCTCCTCCAGGTGACGCTGCTTCTCCTGGAGTTCGTCGCTGGCCTCGAAGGTCTCCTGCTGGATCTGCCCCAGCTGCCGCTGCAGCTCCTGGAGCCGCTGCTGCGCCTCCATCAATTCCGCGTCCTGGGCCCCGGGGGCCTGTTGCTCGCCCCCCTGAGCCAGCGAGGCCTGCAGCGGGGCTGCGGCAATGAGCAACGCCAGGAGCGCCGCCGTCGTCGTGCGAATCATTGGTGAACTCCCTTAGCTATTCCCACCACGGAAGCGGCCCGGTCGCCCCCGCGCTTGTCCATGGTAGCACTCGAGGACGACGGCGCACCTGTTTCCCCGAGATGCCGTTTACTGAGGCATCTCGCCCTCAGGCATCGGCTGCTCACCGCCCATGCCCTGCTGCATCTCGGCCTGCAGCTCCTCCATCTCCTGCATCAGGGCCTCGGCCTCGGGGTTCTCGTCATACATGGTGTCGATCAGGTCCTGCTCCAGCTGCTGGCGATCCTCCTGCCACGGCTGGACGAAGTCCTCATCCTGCATGGCCTCCTGCTGGGCCTGCTGCAGCTCCATGTGGATCTCCTGATCCTCCTGCATGCGCTGCTGGACCTCTTCCTGGGACATCTCGCCGGAGTGCATGGCCTCCATGGTCTCCTCCAAGCGCTCGATGTCCTGGCGGACGTTGTCGTAGCCCATGTCCTCCATCTGATCCAGCAACCGGTCGTCCAGCTCCTCGGCGCGCTCTTCCAGCTCCGGGTTGGACTCGAGGGTGTCCTGCTGCATCTGACCCAGCTGCTGCTGGATCTCCTGCATGCGCTGCTGGCCCTCGGACATCTGCGGCTGCATGCCCTGGCCGCCCTCCGGAGCCATCTGAGCGTAGGCCCCCGAGGTGGCGAGCATCAGCACAATCGCGGAAGCGGCAGTCTTGCGGAACATATACAACTCCTCATCAAACGGGTTCGGTGCGTTGAAACCGTCGCAACGGCCTTACCCCGGCTGACAGCATCCCGGGGTGGATGGTTCCGGGATAGCGGCACCGAATCGCTCTCCGGCGGACACCGTCGCAAACCGTGCAGCCCCCCATACGGCGCGTATCAGGACTTGAGGCATCTTGTATCAGTTTTTCTTATTGCAACGCTCGGACCGCTGCCGACAGAATATGGATAGTTTTGATCTGTTCTTATTCCAGAACCAAGGAGGCAACGATGTCGCACCCGATGGAAGGACAGCCTATCCCGCGTGTCACCTTCCGGACCCGCGTAAACGGCGAGTGGCAGGACGTCAAGACCGACGAGCTGTTCAAGGGCAAAACGGTGGTGGTGTTCGCCCTGCCGGGGGCTTTCACTCCGACCTGCTCCTCCACCCACCTGCCGCGCTACAACGAGCTGGCGCCGGTGCTCTGGGACAACGGCGTAGATGACATCGTCTGCCTTTCGGTCAACGACGCGTTCGTGATGGAGGAGTGGCGGCGGGATCAGCACGCCGAGAACGTCACCTTCATCCCCGACGGCAACGGGGAGTTCACCGAAGGCATGGGCATGCTGGTGGACAAGAACGACCTGGGCTTCGGCAAGCGCTCCTGGCGCTACGCGATGCTGGTCCGCGACGGCGTCATCGAGAAGATGTTCGTCGAGCCGGAGAAGCCCGGCGACCCGTTCGAAGTCTCCGACGCCGACACCATGCTGCGCCACATCAACCCGGATGCACCACACCCGTCTTTTGTGACCCTGTTCAGCAAGCCGGGGTGTCCGCACTGTTCCCGCGCCAAGGCGCTGCTCGAGGAGCACGGCTACGACTACGAGGAGATCTGCCTCGGCGAGGGCATCACCACCCGCTCGGTACGGGCAGCCACCGGCTCGGGCACGGTGCCGCAGGTCTTGATCGACGGGCGTCTGGTCGGCGGTGCCGACGACCTGGAGGCGCGACTGGGCCGGGCCCGCTCGGCGGCCTGATCCGGCTGCGGCCGTGTCAAAAGACCCGGGGCGGCCCCGCGCTGCCCCGGGTCTTTTATTGTGTCGGCATCCGGCCTAGAAACGCAGGAAGGCGCCGGCGTACGGTCCGCTGAAGTCCACGTCCAGGGTCACGTCACTGAAGTCGTCCATGTCCACCGAGAACTCCCGATAGCCAAGCATCGCCCCCGTGTACCAGCGCCGGTAGACCAGGTGGGCGCGGAAGTCGGTGATCGAATGATCCCCCACCGGCAGCGTCTGCAAAGAGCCCTCGAACCCAATCCGCGAGCCGGGGATATCCACACCCACCCGGCCGAAGAACATCGGTAGGGTTCCGGAGAGTGAGGTGTCGGGATCTACCTGAGCCTGCGGGGTACGCACCTCGCCATCGAAGTGGCGCGCGGTGACGCCCACATCGATGCCCACCATCGGCAGCGGCAGCGGCGACCAGAACAGGGTCAGGTCCGTGTGGTCGAGGTTGACCACGGTGCTACCGGTCCCCTCCTGCTCCAGGTTGGTCTGCTCAAGCCGGACACTGGGCACGCCGGGGAGGATGTGATCCCACTCGAACCAGAGGTTCCAGTCCCGATCGCTGTCGAGGTCGATGCCATCCCCCTCGACGTCTTCGCCAAGAATCTCCCCTTCCGGGTCGTGGAACCAGAGATTCGCACCGCCGGAGATGCCCATGATCCCGCCGGTGGCGTGCGCGGCCCCGGCTCCGAGAACCAGCGCCGCCGCCGTGAATCCACTGAGTAGGGTTCGCCGCATGCGTTACTCCTGCACTGTCAAAAGCGTTGCCCTGAGCATACCACCCCGCCGCAGCCGCCCCAATCGGCGTCCGCCGCCCTTCAGGCCACCGGATCCGCGGGGGACATCTGGGGAAACTCGTTGATCACCCGTTCCGTCTCCGGGTCCACCTCGTAGAGCTTCACATCGTAGCCCCAGAGGTTGGCCAGGTGCCGCAGCACCGCCGTGGCCTCGCCCTTGTCCAGGATGACCCCGTCGCTGACCCGGTGCTCGAGCACCAGGGTCCGGTCCCCGGCCAGATCCACGTCCACCACCTGGATATCCGGTTCCAGCCGGGCCACGTCGTGGCGCTGCGCCAGTGAGCGCCGCACCGCCCGGTAGCCGGCATCGTCGTGGATCGCGTCGACCACCAGCTCGGGCTCGTCGGCGTCATCGTGGACCCGGAAGAGACGGAAATCGCGGATGACCCGGGGGCTGAGGAACTGCAGGATGAAGCTCTCGTCGCGGTACTCCTGCCAGGCGTGGTGCCAGACACCGAGCCAGTCCCCGCTGCCGGCCACCTCCGGGAACCAGCGCCGGTCCTCGTCAGTGGGATCGGTGGCCATGCGCCGGAGATCCTCCAGAATGGCGAACCCGAGGGCGTAGGGATTGATGCCCGAGTAGCGCGGATCGTCGAACTCCGGCTGGAAGACCACGCTGGTGTGGCTGTGCAGGAACTCCAGAAAGGCGCCGTCGGTCAACTGCCCGTTCTCGTGGAGCCGGTTCATGATGTAGTAGTGCACCGCCGTGGCGCAGCCCTCGTTCATCACCTTGGTCTGCTTCTGCGGATAGAAGTACTGCGCCACATTGCGCACGATGCGCAGCACCTCCCGCTGCCAGTGCTCCAGGCGCGGCGCGCGCTTTTCGAGGAAGTACAGGAGGTTCTCCTCCGGCAGCCCCAGCCGCTGCATACGCAGCTCCACCGGGTCCGCGCCGCCGGGCAGCTCGCCGTCCGGATCCGTGGGCACGGTGCGCCAGAGATCGTTGTAGGTCTGCTCCTCGTAGCGAATCCGCTCGATCTCGCGGTCGCGCTCCTCGCGCAGGCTACGCGTCTGCGGCTTGGGGTAGCGGTGCACCCCCTGGCTCATCAGGGCGTGGGCGGCGTCGAGCACCCGCTCGACCGCCTGCACCCCGTAGCGCTCCTCGCACTCGGCGATGTAGCCCTTGGCGAAATCCAGGTAGTCGAGAATGCCCTCGGCGTCGGTCCACTCCCGAAAGAGGCGGTTGTTCTTGAAGAAGTGATTGTGGCCGAAGGCGGCGTGGGCCACCACCAACGTCTGCATGGTGAGCGTGTTCTCCTCCATGATGTAGGAGATGCACGGCTTCGAGTTGATGACGATCTCGTAGGCGAGCCCGGTGTAGCCCTTGCGATAGAGCATTTCGTCCCGGGCGAAGTGCTTGCCGAAGGACCAATGCCGATAAAACAGCGGCATCCCCATCGAGGCGTAGGCATCGAGCATCTGCTCGGAGCTGATGACCTCGATCTGGTTGGGATAGATGTCGAGCTTGAGCTCCTCGCCGGCAATCCGCTCGATGGCGTCGTAGACGCGCATCACATCGCGGTAATCCCAGTCGAGGCCGGTGAACAGGGGTTTTTGCTGAACCGCCGCATTCGATGCCATCGGGATCCTCTCCAGTCTCTGAGGGTTCAGGGGGTCAAGGTTCAGCGCTCAGGGTTCAAGCCTTCAGTTCAGCCGGCGTGAAGAGGTCCCGGAACACCGGGAAGATGTCTCCGCGGGTCTGCACCCGGCGCATGGCCAGGGGCGACTCCCCGCGGGCCAGCCGGTCGTAGGCCCGCCACAGGTCCGACGGGACATGGAAGGCCTGCCCGCCACCCACCTCGATGTAGGCGAAGTACTGGCACAGGGGAAGGATCCCGTCGGCCATCAGCCGGGTGGTGGCCGGGTTGTCCGCGGGGGTGTTATCCCCGTCCGAGGCCTGCGCCCCGTAGATGTTCCAGTCGTTGACGGGATAACGGTCCTCGATGATGTCACGCATCATCGTCAGCGCCGGCGAGACCAACGTCCCCCCAGTCTCGCGGGAGTAGAAGAAGGTGTCCTCGTCGACCTCCTGCGCGATGTGGGTATGGCGGATGAAGACGATATCCACATGGCGGTAACGGCGCTCGAGGAAGAGGTAGAGGAGCATGAAGAACCGCTTGGCAAGATCCTTCATGTCCTCGGTCATTGAGCCGGAGACGTCCATCAGGCAGAACATCACCGCCTGGGAGATCGGCTGCGGAACGTGGTCAAAGCGGTTATAGCGGATGTCGACCGGATCGATGTAGGGGATCGCCCGGGACCGCTCCTGTTTGCTTCGGCGGAGCTCGATGAGTTCGCGCAGCCGCTCCGGCTCGGCACCGGAGCGCTCCAGACGATCAATCTCCTCGTCTAGGGCCTGCAGATCCTCCCCCTTGGGGCGGCGCAGGGCAATGCGCCGTGACAGGGAGTTGCGCATGGTCCGCTCGACATTGAGGTTCGAGGGGGAGCCGCTGACCGAATAGCCCGCGCGCTGCTGGGTGTACTGCTCGGTCTTCTTGACCTGGCGCTTGACCAGATCCGGCAACTCCAGGCCCTCGAAGAAGAGGTCGAGGAACTCGTCGCGGCTGACAGCAAAGGTGAACTCGTCTTCCCCCTCGCCATCGGGGCTACCCTCGCGCCCGCCACCACTGCCCTGCCCTTCGGGGCGCGGAATGGTATCGCCGACCACGTACTCCTTGTTGCCGGGAACCACGTGCTCGCGCACCCCGCGGTCGGCGGCCTTGCGAAAGCTCGGCTCGTGGAGGCCGTCGGCGGGGATGGTGATCTGCTCCCCACCGGCCACGTCGGTCACCTTGCGCCGGCCGGAAGCCTCGTTGACGGCATCCAGCACCTGGCGCTTGGCCCGTCTGAGGAAACGCTGGCGGTTGGCCAGGCTCTTGCCCTTCGGATTGCGGCGCCGGTCGATGATATTGACCAAGGACGCACCCCCCTTCTTGCCGGATCAGCCGGCCTGCTTGACGCGCATGTACCACTCCACCAGGCGTCTCACCTGGCGCTCGGTGTAGCCCCGCTCGACCATCCGCCGGACGAACTCGCTGTGCTTGCGCTCCGTCTCCGAGTCGCCCTTGGTGGTAAAGCTGATCACCGGCAGCAGATCCTCCACCTGACTGAACATCCGCTTCTCGATGACCTCGCGGATCTTCTCGTAGGAGGTCCAGCTCGGCATCTGCCCGCCCTGCTGCGCCTTGGCACGCAGCGCGAACTTGACCACCTCATTGCGGAAGTCCTTCGGATTGGCGATGCCCGCCGGCTTCTCGATCTTAGTCAGCTCCTGGTTCAGCGCCTGGCGGTCCATCAGCTGCCCGGTGTCGGGATCTTTGAAGTCCTGGTCCTCGATCCAGGCATCGGCATACCCCACGTAGCGCTCGAAGAGGTTCTGACCGAAATCATCGTAGGACTCCAAATACGCCTTCTGGATCTCGTTGCCGATGAACTCCGCATACCGCGGGGCCAGCTCGGCCTTGATGATCTCCAGGTACTTGCGCTCGGTCTCCTCCGGGAACTGCTCGCGCTTGATGTTCTGCTCGAGCAGGTACAGCAGGTGGACCGGGTCAGCGGCCACTTCCTCGGTCTCGTAGTTGAAGGTCTGCGAGAGGACCTTGAAGGCGAAGCGCGTCGAGATCCCGTCCATCCCTTCGTTGACCCCGGCCTGGTCCCGGTACTCCTGCATCGACTTCGCCTTGGGATCCGTCTCCTTGAGGCTCTCGCCGTCGTAGATCCGCATCTTCGAGTAGAGGCTGGAGTTCTCGTGCTCCTTGAGCCGGGTGAGCACCGAGAACCGCGCCATGATCTCCAGGGTCCACGGCGCGCAGGGCGCGTCGGCGAGCTCGCTCTCCCGGATCAGCTTGTCGTAGATCTGCCGCTCCTCGGAGACGCGCAGGCAGTACGGCACCTTGATTACCGAGATCCGGTCGAGGAACGCTTCGTTGTTCTTGTTGTTGCGGAAGCTCTGCCACTCCGACTCGTTGGAGTGCGCCATGACCAGGCCGTGGAACGGGATTGCACCGATGTTCTCGGAGCCGACGTAGTTGCCCTCCTGGGTGGCCGTGAGCAGCGGATGGAGCATCTTGATCGGCGCCTTGAACATCTCCACGAACTCGAGGATGCCCTGGTTGGCGCGGTTGAGGCCGCCGGAGTAGCTGTAGGCATCCGTATCGTTCTGGCTGTAGAGCTCCAGCTTGCGGATGTCCACCTTGCCCACCAGCGAGGAGATGTCCTGGTTGTTCTCGTCGCCGGGCTCTGTCTTGGCCACCGCGATCTGCCGCAGCTTGGACGGATAGAGGCGAACCACCCGGAAGCGGTTGAGATCGCCGCCGAACTCGTCGAGGCGCTTGACCGCCCAGGGCGAGAGCAGCCCGCTGAGCTTGCGCCGCGGGATGCCGAAGCGCTCCTCCAGCTCCGGGCCGTGCTGGTCCGGATCGAAGAGCCCCAGCGGGCTCTCAAAGATCGGGCTGATCTCCTCGCCGGCCTTGAGGACGTAGACCGGGTAGCGCTCCATCAGCTGCTTGAGCCGCTCGGCCAGCGAGGACTTGCCACCGCCGACCGGACCGAGGAGATAGAGGATCTGCTTGCGCTCCTCCAGCCCCTGGGCCGCGTAGTTGAGGAAACCGACCAGCCGCTCGATGGTCTCCTCCATGCCGTAGAAGTCCTCGAAGGCCGGATAGATCTTCAGGGTGCGGTTGAGGAAGATGCGCCCCAGTCGCTCATCCTTCGAGGTGTCGTAGACCTGCGGCTCACCGATCGCCGCTACCAGCCGCTCGGCCGGGGAGGCGTAGGCCATCGGGTCGTCCCGGCAGAGTTCCAGATACTCGGCCAGGGTCAGCTGCTGCTCCTGGCGGCGTTCGTAGCTGCGAGCGTAGCGGGCAATCAGGTCTTCGGCGGTATCCATATGCAGCACCCCCCTCACGGAGTCTTGAGGTGAAGTCGCGAAAGAACGAAGGCGGCTCCGTTTGATTGGACGCAAAAATGCGCACGAATGTTCCGGAAGAAAGGCGGCGCCCGGCGCAAACCGCCGGCGGGGTCGACTGGCCATGCCCCCGGACGAGACCGGGCGGCGACCGAACCACGGCAGCGGAGGGGTTCAGGCGAGTCCCCGCTCCGCCAGCCAGGCCTCGTTGAAGAGTCTCGAGTAATAGCGGCCCCCTCCATCACAGAGGATCGTCACCACCGTGTGCCCGGGACCGAGCTCCTCGGCGGCGCGGATCGCCCCGCAGACATTGACCCCCGACGAGCTGCCCAGGAACAGCCCCTCTTCCCTCAGGAGCCGGTAGACCATCGGCACCGATTCGGTATCCGGTATGCAGAACGCGTCATCGATGTCCGTATCCTGAAGATTAGCTGTTACACGGCTACTGCCAATCCCCTCGGTGATGGAATTGCCTGCCGACGGGGATGGCTCACCCTCGCGCACGAAACTATAGAGGGCGCTGCCCGCCGGGTCGGCCAAGTAGATGCGCGTATCCGGCGCGCGTTCCTTGAGCGCCCGAGAGACCCCGGCCAGGGTCCCGCCGGTTCCGGTAGCCGCCACGAAGGCGTCCACCCGGCCACCGGCCTGCGCCCAAATTTCCGGCCCGGTGGTGCGGTAATGGCCCTGGCGGTTGGCGGTGTTGTCAAACTGGTTCGCCCAGACCGCGTTGTCCATCTCTGCAGCCATGCGGCCGGCAACCTTCTGGTAGTTGCCCGGATCACGGTAGGGGGCGGCGGGTACGGTATGCACCTCGGCACCGAGGGTGCGCAGCAGGTCGATCTTCTCCTGGCTCTGCGTCTCGGGGATGACAATGACGCAGCGATAGCCGCGTGCGTTACAGATATGGGCAAGCCCGATCCCGGTATTCCCGGCGGTGCCCTCCACTACGGTCCCGCCGGGGCGCAACTCGCCGCTGCGCTCGGCGGCCTGGATGATCGCCAGCGCCGCCCGATCCTTGACGGACCCGCCCGGATTCATGAATTCAGCCTTGCCGAGGATCTCGCAGCCGGTCTCCTCGCTCAGCCTCGGCAGGCGAATCAGCGGCGTATTCCCGACCGCGCCGACGAACCCATCGCAGATCGACATGCTTGACTCCCGCTTGCTTGACTTTCCCCAATCCTCAGGGGGTGTGGGGACAGCATAGCGCGGAGCCGTCGCAGAAATCAGCGGGAAAGTTGCAGGGCTGACACACGCCGGCTCCCGGGGGGGCGCCCCCGGGAGCGCAGCGGTCACGGGCGCTCGGCGGGGGGAATCGCCGATTCGTGATCCTCCTGGTCCTGTCCCTCCTTCTCAGGCGGCAGGAGGTCCTGCTTGCTCACGCCCATGGCCAGCGAGGAGGCGCTGGCGATGAAGATCGACGAGTAGGTACCAACCAGGACACCGACGAGCAACGCCATGGCGAAGCCGTGGATGATTTCGCCGCCGAGCAGCAGCAGCGAGCCGACCACCAGCAGCGTCGTGAACGAGGTTACCAGGGTCCGGGACAGTGTCTGGTTGATCGCCAGGTTCATGACGTACTCGGTGGTGCCCTTGCGCACCTTGAGGAAGTTCTCGCGGATCCGGTCGGAGACCACGATGGTGTCGTTGAGCGAGTAGCCGATGGTCGCCAGCAGCGCCGCCAGCACGGTCAGGTCGAAGGTCAGGCGGGTGAGCGAGAAGAACCCGAGGATGAGCACGATATCGTGGACCAGCGCCGCCACCGCGCCGAGGGCGAAGCGGTACTCGAAACGGAAGGCCACGTAGACCAGCACACCGCCGAGGGCGTAGAGCAGCGCCAGCAGGCCCTGCTCGGTGAGTTCACGGCCAATCTGGGGGCCGACGAACTCGACCCGCCGGAGTTCGACGCCGTCGTGGGCCTCGCGCAGCTTGGCCAGGATCTCCTCGGAGACCGCCGCCTGCTCCACGTCCTCCATCGGCGGGATGCGCACCATGATCTCGCGCGGCGAGCCGAAGTGCAGAACCTGGGCATCCGCATAATCGGTCCCCTGCAGCGCCGCCTCGACCTCGGCGACCTCCACGGACTCCTCGTAGCCGACCTCGACCAGGGTCCCGCCGGTGAAGTCGATGCCCAGATTCAGCCCCTGCCAGAGCAGCGAGCCGATGGAGAGCACCAGGAGCACCGCCGAGAGCCCGAAGCCGATACGGCGCCGGCCGAGGAAGTCGAAGTTGGGATCGTTCTTGAAGATCTCCATGGCTAGATCTTGAGCTCCGAGACCTTACGCCCGCCGTAGATCAGATTGATCACGGCCCGCGTGCCGACAATGGCGGTGAACATCGACGTGGCCAGACCGATGGCCAGCGTCACGGCGAAGCCCTGGACCGGCCCCGTGCCGAAGAGGAACAGCACCAGGGCGGCGATCAGCGTGGTGACATTGGCGTCGGCGATGGTCGACAGCGCCTTGCCGTAGCCCGCATCGATGGCGGTCTGGATCGGCGCGCCGGCCTTCAGCTCCTCACGGATGCGCTGGAAAATGAGCACATTGGCGTCCACCGCCATACCCACGGTCAGCACGATCCCGGCAATGCCCGGCAACGTCAGCGTCGCCTGGAGCATAGAGAGCACGGCGACGATGATCACCAGGTTGCTTAAAAGGGCCAGGTTGGCCACCAGGCCGAAGGTCCGGTAGTAGAGAGCCATGAAGGCGATCACCAGCAGGAAGCCGATCACCACCGCCATGAAGCCGCGCTCGACGTTTTCCGCACCCAGGCTTGGCCCGATGGTGCGCTCCTCGACGATGTCGATCGGAGCCGCCAAGGCACCGGCACGCAGCAGCAGCGCCAGGTTGCTGGCCTCTTGGCTGGAGTCCAGGCCAGTGATCCGGAAGCGGCTGCCGAGCCCCTCACGGATCCGCGCCACCGAGATCACCTCCTCGATCTCGCGGATCACTCGCTCCGGCTCGCCATCGATCATCTCGGTCTCGGAGACCCGCTCCTGGAAGAGCACGGCCATGTGATCGCCGACCCGATCCCGGGTGGCGCGATTCATGATCCGCCCGCCGGTGCCCGAGAGGCGGATGTTCACCTCCGGCGAACCACTCTCCTGATCAAAACCCGACGAGGCGTCGATGATCCGATCCCCCGAGAGGATGCGCTGGCGCTCCAGGGCCACGTAGCCGCCATCCCGCTGCGGGAAGACCTCTGCGCCCTCAGGCGGATCATCCGGGTCGCCGGTGAAAGGGAAGTTGGCGTGATCGACAAAGCGGAACTCCAGGGTCGCCGTGGCGCCGAGGATCTCCTTGGCCTGCCCCGGGTCCTGGATGCCGGGCAGCTGGACCACGATCCGATCCGCCCCCTGGCGCTGGACCACCGGCTCGGCGACGCCCAGCTCGTCAACCCGGTTGCGCAGCGTGGTGATATTCTGCTGGACCGCCAGGTCCTTCATCTCCTGAAGCTCCTCCTCGTCCATGGAGGCGATCAGGAGGTAGGCGTCTTCGTTCGTCTCCTCGCTGTAGGCGAGCCCGTCGATGTGCTCCTCAAGCGCGCTGCGGGCCCGCTCGCGCAGCTCCGAGTCCACGAAGGCCATGCGGATCTGCTGCTCGTCGGTCACCTCCAGCGCGGAGAAGCGGATCCGCTCCTCCCGGAACAGGGTCCGGATATCCTGCTGGTGCCCCTCCATGGTCTCGCCGACCATGGCGTCGATGTCCACTTGGAGCAGGAAGTGCACCCCACCGCGCAGGTCCAGCCCGAGGAACATCGGCTCGGCTCCCAAGGCCCGGAGCCATTGCGGCGTCGACGGCACGAGCGTCATCGCAACGGAGTAGTCCCGGTCGAGCTTGGCGGAGATCAGATCCGAGGCCCGCATCTGCTCGTCCGTGGAGCCGTAACGCAGCACCCACTGCCCTTCCAGCACCTCCGCCGAGAGTGGCTTGTAGCCTTCCTCCTCGAGGAAGGAGAGGACATCGGACTGGACTTCCTCGCTTGGCACCTCGTCGTCGCCGGTGGTGATCACCACCGACGGGTCCTCGCCGAAGAGGTTGGGCAGCGCGAAGAGGCCGCCGACCACCAGGACGGCGACCACCAGCAGGTATTTCCAGAGCGGATAGCGGTTCAAGAGCTACTTGCCCTTCTTGTCCTGTTCCTTGAGGGTGCCCTTGGGCATGACATTGGCCACGGCGTTCTTCTGGATCTGCAGCTGCACGCCATTGGCCACCTCGATGGTGGCAAAGGTGTCGCCCACCTCGGTGATTCGCCCCAGCGTGCCACCGTTGGTGACCACCTCATCGCCCTTGGAGAGCTCCTCGACCATCTGCCGATGCTCCTTGGCCCGCTTGGTCTGGGGGCGGATCAGCAGGAAGTAGAACAGGGCGATCATGCCCACCAGCAGGATGATGCTGAACCAGACGTTGGGCTCCTCCGGCTGCTGTTGAGCGTGCGCGGCAGAAATCAGAAAATCCATAAGGCTCTCCATGGTGTTCACTCAGTGGATTCGGTCGGGGCGTGGCTCTTGCCGCTGCGGGCCTCGTCCAGCGTCCCCTTGGGCAGGACGTGGCCGATCATGTCGCGCTTGACGTTCCACTCGACGCCCTTGGCCACCTCAACACGCACGAAATCCTCGCCCAGGCGCGTGATGCGACCCAGCTCGCCCCCGCTGGTCACGACCTCATCGCCCTCGGCCAGCCCCTCGACCATCTGCTGATGCTGTTTCATGCGCTGGCGCTGCGGGCGGATCAGCAGGAAGTAGAAGACCGCCACCAGCAGGACGGTGAAGATCAGGAAAAACAGCATATCGCCCCCGCCGCCTGCCTGCTGGGCGTGGGCCGGCGAGATGAAGAAGTCCATCAACATGCGCGCATTCCCCCTTCAGAATCTGTCGGTTAGCGCATTGACACCGCCCTCCGGCGGCCCGGATGCGGCGTATTATGTCATAGGGTCGGCGGCGTTTGCCCACGCCGCGCGTAGAAATCGTCCACGAAGCCCGCCAGTGCGCCGTCGCGGATCGCCGCACGCAGGCCGGCCATCAGCTGCTGGTAGTAGTGGAGGTTGTGCAGTGTCGCCAGGCGAGCCCCGAGCATCTCGTTGCACCGCTCCAGGTGCTTGAGATAGGCCCGCGAGTAGTTGCGGCAGGTATAACAGTCGCAGACCGGGTCCACCGGCGTGGTATCCGCGCGGTAGCGGCTGTTGCGCAGCCTTACCAGTCCCTCGGAGGTGAACAAGAAACCGTTGCGTGCGTTGCGTGTAGGGATCACGCAGTCGAACATGTCCACACCGCGCCGGACGCACTCGACCAGATCCTCCGGCTTGCCCACGCCCATCAGGTAGCGCGGCCGGTCGGCCGGCAGGCACGGCTCCAGGTCCTCGAGCACGGCGTCGCGCTCCTCGCGGGGCTCACCCACCGACAGGCCGCCGATGGCGTACCCGTCGAATCCGATGTCCATCAGCCCCGCCAGCGAGGCCCGGCGCAGCTCGGGGTAGATGCCGCCCTGGACGATCCCGAACAGCGCCGCCGGATTGTCGCCATGGGCGCGGCGGCTGCGCGCCGCCCAGCGCAGCGACAGCTCCATGGAACGCTGCACCGCCTGACGCTCGGCCGGGTACGGGGGACACTCATCAAAGATCATGACGATGTCCGAGCCCAACTCGCGCTGGACGGCCATCGACTCCTCCGGCCCCATGAACACCCGGGCGCCGTCCACCGGTGAGCGAAAGTGCACCCCCTCCTCGGTGACCTTGCGCAGTTCGCCGAGGCTGTAGACCTGAAACCCGCCGGAGTCGGTGAGGATCGGCCGGTGCCAGTTCATGAAGTCGTGCAGATCGCCGTGGAGGTGGACCACTTCGGTACCGGGGCGCAGCCACAGATGGAAGGTGTTGCCGAGGATGATCTCCGCGCCCAGCTCGCGTAGCTCCTCCGGCGTCATGCCCTTGACCGTGCCGTAGGTGCCCACCGGCATGAAGGCCGGGGTCTCGATGGTCCCGCGCGGCAGATGCAGTCGTCCGCGGCGCGCCGCCCCATCCGTCGCCATACGCTCAAAGCGCAGCGCCCCGGTATCCGTCAATGCCGCATCCGCCTGCACCAGCCCCTCCAAGGTCGCCCAAAACGAAAACGGCTCAGGATAGCGATGCAGCGGCCGCAGTGCACCCGCCAGCGCCCGCGTTAGCGCTGCTCAGGTGGCGGCAGCGCCCCCGTCTCGGCCACCCCGTCAAAGAAGTGCACCGCCCCGGAGGCCAGGTCGTATTCGGCACCGACCACAGCCAACCCCTGCTCGGCGCGCAGCCGGGCGAGGATCGGCGACTCCTCGCGCAGCATCTGTGCCGCCATGCGCACGTTGGCCCGCACCGCCTCGCGGGCCAATTCCTGCGGATCGAGGGACTCGGCAAACAGCGGCTCCACCGCCGGGCGCACCCGGTCGAGGATCTTGCGCAGCCCCTCGGTGGGGGCCTCGACCTGTTCGCGCAGCGCCTCTACGGTGGCGTCGATGGCCCCGCAGCAGGAGTGGCCGAGGACCACCACCAGGCGCACGCCCAGTTTCTCGGCAGCGAACTCAAGGCTACCCATCTGCGAGGGCGCAGCGATGTTGCCGGCCACCCGGACCACGAACAGATCCCCGAGCCCTTGATCGAAGACCACCTCGGCGGGCACCCGCGAGTCGGCGCAGGAGAGGATCGCCGCAAACGGGGTCTGGCCGCGGACGAGTTGCCCGCGGCGCTCGGCATTGAACCGGTCGGGGTCACCGGGGGCATCGGCCATGAACCGCTGATTGCCTTCGATCAGCCATCCCAGGGCCTGAGCGGGATCCACCATCGGGAAGCTCCTTATGTTCTAACGTTTGCCCGTGTACCGCATCGCGCGGCACCCGATACTACGGCACGGCGAAGGCTTCGGGCGCATCAGAGGCGACCCTGGCGCTGCAGCCACACCACACGCTGCTGGAAGCGATCGCGCCACGCCGCCGCCAGCTCCGGCATCTCGGCGGCCAGGGCCATACGCTCCGGATCCGCCTGCGGCTCGCGATGCAGCGCCCAGAGTTCATCCATCGTCAGCCGCTGCGGGTGGCTCGTGCACCGCTCCAGGGCCGCCCCCGGCTCGACCGTACCCGGCTCGATGACCCGGTAGAGCCAACCGGTCCGCCCGGTCTCGACCATGGTCCGCGCCATGCGCTCGACGTCGAACCGGCGATCCACCTTCCAGCAGGGCAGCCGCGGCTGCGATACCTCGATCAATGCCGCACCGAGACGGAAACGATCCCCCACGGCGACATCGCCCTCCAGCCACCCTTCGGTGGACAGGTTCTCGCCGAACGCCCCGGGAACAAAGCGGTGCGCCGCCGTCGGGAACCGTTGCGACCACCACGGCAGATGCTCGGCAGGATAGTGATTGACGGCCCGCTCGGGGCCACCGTGAACGCGCCGGTCGGCGTGGTGATCCCCTTCCAGGCCCTCCGGCCCCAACCAGCAGGCGGCGGCAATCTCCTGCTTGTAGAAGCCCGTGGGATGGCGATCCGGCGGCAGCGCCCCCGGCCCACCGGCGAAGACCCGCGCGTTCGTCGTCACGGGGCTCTACCCTCCTCGCAGTAGACCCGATCCAGTGCCGCCCAGAGGGCCGCAAGGGCCAGGATATCGTCGCTGTTATGACGCACCACGGCCGGCAGCTGTCGCGGATCGCCCCGTTGTAGGAAATCGAGCCAGGCCGCCGGCGCCTCGGCACCGGGCAGATCGTCGAGCCGCTCGTGACCGAGGAGCCGGCGCTCAGCGGTCGCCAGGCGGCAATTGGGCCAGCGGCTGCGGAAGATCCGCCGTGTCGGATGCAGCAGATCCAGGTGCTCCCGGTTGTCCAGGCCCAAGTCGACCCCGTGGAGCCGCGCACGGCTCTTGAGCAACGGGGCATCGAAGGACTTCCCGTTATAGGTCACCAGTGCCTGCGTCTCATCCAGCACCTGGCCCAGCCTCGCCAGCAGCGCCGGCTCGCCGCTGAACCCGGTCAGCAGCCAGTGGCGCACTGTCAGGCCGCCGCCCCCCAGACTGCCGACGCCGATCAGGAACACCACGGTGCCGGCCCCGCCCGCCAACCCGGTGGTTTCCGTATCCAGCAGCAGCGCCCGCTGCGGGTCCAGCCCGCCCCCCTCCGGCACCCCATCCAGGCGCCCCGCGAGCGGTGCCAAGGGCTGCTGCCCGTAGGCCGTCTCCAGCCCAACCACGCGCTCGACCTCGACCAGCCCGGGCGCGCACACTGCACCACCAAGCTGCTCGGCCACCGCCTGATCACCGGGGCGCTGACCACCGGCTCGCGACGCCGAGCGCCGCTGTCGCGTTTGGACACGCGCCAGGCGCTCGCGCACCCCCGGTGTCGCCGGCTGCTCCGGCGACACCGCCGCCGGACGCCCGCCGGCCTGGGCCCGCAGCCGGTCGATCCGCTTGGACAGGCTCACTGCTTCGCTTCCCTCCCTCGAGTCAACGCAGGCGCTCCAGCCCCCGTTCCAGCGAGGCGCTCGATACCTGGCCGGTGTGGGAGTCGACCAACTGGCCGTGTTCATCGTAGAAGAAGGTGGCGGGCAGACCGCGGGTGCCGGTGGCATCACTCCAGCGCTGGTGCGGATCCATCAGGATGTTCTCCAGCGATGGCGCATGCTCTTCCAGGTAGCCCTGCACCTGACCGGCATCCTCGCCCTGGTTGACGAAGACGAACTTGACGCCATCCTCGCGTTCCTGCGCCTGCTCGAAGACTGGCTTCTCCTGCTGGCAGGCCGGGCACCACGTCGCCCATAGATTGACCACCACGGGCTGGCCGGTCTCATCGATCAGGCTGGGCAGATCCGTGCGCTCGCCCTCCAGGGTGCTCACCGCTACCTCCGGCGCCGATCGGGATTGCTGATCGATCACCAGCAGCGGGCCCGCGGTCACTCCCCAGACGATGCCGCCGGCGACCACCGCCGTCGTCAGGGCCCGGCGCTGCTGGGGAACCCGCCAGAAACGCCAGACCAGGTAGGCCAGACCGGCGACAACACCACCGAGGGGATCGAAGCCGCCGTCGCGGATATCCACCACCCCCCAGAGGCTGTCGAAGCTCTCCCAGTAGTGGACGACGAACAGCAGCCGCGCCCCCACCAGCCCAACCAGGACCAGGCTGAACAGGCTGTCGCTGACCCGCACACCGCTGCGCCGAGCGGCCAGGCCACCGGCGACCAGGGCGACGGCCAAGGCCAGAACAAGCAGGATCTGTCCGATGGAGAGCACAAGGGGGCCCAGCGCCACCGTCTGATTCAGGACACTCATGGGCGGACGACTCCGGTTGAATGGGGAAAAAACTCCTCGATGGCCTCCTCCAGGGCGAACACGTGCCGATCCTCCTCGCCCAGGGCGCGCAGGGCCCGCGCCAGCTCGATCAGGTAGTCGCGGTTGGGACCGCTCGGACCGCTGCAGCTGGCAATCTGCCGGGCCATCTCCGGAATCGGCGCAGGCCCGAGGAACGCCGGGTTATCCGCGGTAGCGATGTAGACCAGCCCCTGACCCTCGCCGCCATCTAGAAACCGCAGCGGCGTGGTCAAGCGGAGATAGCCGTTCTTCTCACGCAGATCCAGCGGTCCCAGGGCCTCGGGCGGGATCCGGTAGGCCATGCCGACACAGCGCACCCCCGGGGCTTCGATCAGGGTGGCCACCCGCCCGGGCGCCTCCGGCGTACCCCGGTGATCGTGGGAGCCCTGCCAGAAACGGCGCTTCCAGCCGTGGATAGCAGCCGGACGGCACTCGAAGTACGGGAAATCGGCCTTGTAGATCAGGGAACCGTATCCGAACAGCCAATGGTGGCCCTGATCGGGGAGTGGCTGGTGCTGCCGGTTGATCGCCCTAGTATCCGCAACCATGCCGTCGAGGATACCAGACCTTCGCCGCCGCACTCTGCCCGCCTCGGGCGATCTACCCCGCGCCGAAGAGCCGGGGAGTGACCTGTGCGGCCGGCTCCGGGCGCGCGAAGAAGAACCCCTGGCCCAGCGGGCAACCTTCATGCAGCAGGATATCGCGCTGCTCACGGGTCTCGATGCCCTCGGCGAGCACCGAGAACCCCAGGCTAACGCCGAGATCGATGATTGCCCGGTTGATCTTGATCTGGGTCGCATCCGACGGCAGGCCCCGCACGAAGGAGCGATCGATCTTGAGCTGGTCGATGGGCAGACCGCGCAGGTAGCTCAACGACGAGTACCCCGTACCAAAATCATCCAGGGCGATCAGCACGCCCCGGGCGCGCAGGGCCTCGAGCTGGGCCACCACCGTGCGATCCTGCTCCATCAGGACGCTCTCGGTGATCTCCAGCGCCAGCGCCTCGGGCGGGACACCGGCGTGCGCCAGGGCATGCTCCACATCGTCGACCAGGCCGCCGCCGACGAGCTGCGGTGCCGAGACGTTCACGCCGACGCGGCCGAACGCCAACCCGGCATCCCGCCAGGCCCGCGCCTGCTCGCAAGCCTGGCGCAGCACCCAGCGGCCCAGCTCGCCAATAAGCCCCACCCGCTCGGCAACCGGCACAAACTGCGCCGGAGAGACCCAACCGCGCTCCGGATGCTCCCAGCGCAGCAGCGCCTCGGCCCCGACCCAGCGGCCACTGCTCAGCTCCGTCTGCAGCTGGAAGTGCAGCGCCAGCGCATTCGACTCCATGGCCTGCCGCAACTGCGAGCCGAGCTCCAGGCGCTCGCGGGCCTCGGTCGTCAGCTCCTCGCTGAAGAAGCGCAGACTGACGCCCTCCTGACGGGCCTGGTACATGGCGGCATCGGCCTGCTGCACGAGCTGCGCCGCGGAAGCGGCCGGCTCCGGATAGCTGCTGACCCCCACGCGCAGGTGGATGGGCACCTCCTGGCCCTGCACCTCGAACGGCGCCCCGGTCACCTCGAGGAAGCGACGGGCCAGCTCGGTGGCGTCACCGGCGGTCCGCAACCGGGGGAGAACGACGGCAAACTCGTCCCCGCCGAGCCGCGAGACCTGCACCGGGCCGCACAGGTGCGAGGGCACATGGACCTCGCTAAGCCGCTGACCCAACCGTTTGAGCACGTCATCACCGGCCTGGTGGCCATAGCTGTCGTTGATCGTCCGGAAGTCGTTGACATCGATGACCACCAGCCCCAGGGGCGCCCAGGGCGGAAGCGCCTCCAGAGTGCGGGCCAGGCGATCCTGGAAGAGCATACGGAGCGATTCGCGGTTGGTGACGTCGTGGAGGTTGATCACCCACGCGCTCCTGCCTTCCCAACCGATGGGCTGGGCGCCCATCTCCACCGTCCGTAAGCCACCCCCGGGGGCAAACAGCTCGACCTGCTGCGGCGCCCCCTGGGGAATCGCCTGGCCGAACCAAGCCCCGACCAGCGCCTGCGGATCCTGCCCGAGAAACCGCCCCGCAGCCGCGTTGGCATAGAGGATGCGACCCTCCGTATCGACGATCACGATCCCCTCTGCGGTGCTGGCCAACAACTGGTGGTACTGCCAGTCGCGCTCGTGCAGGGCCTCGCGGACCGCTTCGCGCTCCGTCACATCCTCCAGGATGTGCAGCGAGTAGGCGTAGCGACCCGCCTCGTCCACCACCGGGTAGGCCCGCGACTTCAGGATCTCGCCCGCGTCCAGGACAAGGTCACAGCACGGCTCCTGCGGGGCGACATCAGCGGAACGCGCAGCTGCGAAGGCCCGCATCCCCGCGGCACAGCGGGGTAGCGGCCCCTCGCGCACGGGGAACACCTCCCAGTAGCAGCGTCCCAGCGCCTCATCGGCCCGGCAGCCGGCCCGCTCCAGATAGGCGGCATTGGCGCCGAGGATGCGGTACTCGTGGTCGTGGACAAAGGCCGCATGGGCAATCGCCTCAATCGGGACCGGCCAGCCCGCCACTCCCTGCTGTCGCTTATCGCGCCCCATCACCTCCACCAGAGGGTCGCCGTCGCCCGACCGGCCGGCACCGGGAGGACGGCCCGCCGCCATCGAACCGGTTCAAGGATAGCCGCGCGGTGTGCAGCAGCACGCCCTTCAGGGCGAACACCCCCGCAGCCGCAAGCACCACACCCCACGCCATCGCGTCCATTCCGCCCTCGCACTCAACCCAGCGCGCGTACACCGTCGACAATCACCGCGACAGCCGACAGCGTACACAGAATCAGGAGAATCGGTCGAATCCGGCCGGCATCCACCCAGTGGAGGATCGACCCAGAGATCCACAGCCCCAGCAACGCCGCCGGCGTAACAGCCAGGGAGAGCATGAGTTCGTCGTGGCCGAAATACCCCAGCAGGACCATCCCCAGCAACGAGACCACCGAGCCGACCAGGAAATACCCCCCCAAATTGGCCCGGATATGCGGTCCCCGGGCGTGCTGATAGAGCAGTGCCATCGGCGGACCGCCCACCGAGGTCGCCGTACCCATGAAACCGGAGAGGAACCCGGCCCCCAGAAGCCGGTTGCGGGTCGGGCGGATATCCCCGGGGAGCAGGCTGACCACCACACCCAACAACACCGCCACCCCGAGAACCAGCGACAGCATCCACTGCGATGCCACCGCAAGCAGCCCAAAGGCCGCCACCATCCCCGGCATGCGTCCGATCACCGCGGCCCCGAGTTCGCCGATGGCCAGCCCCGCCCGATTGCGCCAAAGGATGATCGCCGAGATGACCATGGCCACGAAGAGCACCGGCCCAGGGATGAAGGCCGGGTCGATGAGAAACAGCAGCGGGGCAGCGAAGATCGCCAGCCCGAAGCCCAAGGCCCCCTGGAGCAGACTGCCAATGGCCACCAGCAGGGAAGCGAGCGCGAGTTCGAGGGGAGGCAGGGGCAAGAACGGACTCCGGCGGCTTCGTGAAGGCGGAAGTCTATCACCCCGCCACGCGGGGACGCCGGACGCCGCCGGGGGTCAGCGCACCATCAGCCGCCGGACCCAGCGGTGAATCCTGCGCCCGTAGGGCGGCTCGACCAGGCGCGCGCTGTTCCACCGCCCCTTGCGCAGGACCGCTTTCTCGTTCGAGAACGTCCGGAAGCCTTCGAAGCCGTGATAAAGCCCCATCCCCGACGCCCCCACACCGCCGAAGGGCAGGTTGTCCTGGGCTACATGGAGCACGGTGTCGTTGATACACACCCCACCGGAGTGGCTACGATCGAGCACCTGTTGCTGACGGCGGCGATCGTGCCCGAAGTAGTAGAGCGCCAGCGGGCGCGGTCGCGCGCGGATGTAGGCCAGCGCCTGTTCCAGGTCCGCCACGGTGACCACGGGCAGCACCGGACCGAAGATCTCCTCCTCCAGCACCCGCGCGGAAGCCGGGGCATCCAGCACCAGCCAGGGAGGCATACGACCCGACTCTGGGGCGTTTTCGACCGCCTCGGCCATGGACACCAGCTCCGCACCCTGCTCCCGGGCATCGGTGAGCAGCGCCTCCAGACGCTCGCGGTGCTGACGGGTGATCACAGCGGCGTAGTCGGGATTGTGCAACGGATCGGGATAGAGGCGCGTAGCCGCCCGGCGCAACGCGTCCACCAGGGCGTCACGCCGATCCGGCGTGCACAGCACATAGTCCGGCGCAATGCAGGTCTGGCCCGCATTGAGCAGCTTGCCGTAGGCGATCCGCCCGGCCGCCGTATCGAGATCGGCGTCCCCATCGACGACCGCCGGCGACTTGCCCCCCAACTCCAGGGTCACCGGGGTGAGGTGGGCCGCCGCGGCGGCCATCACCTGGCGTCCCACGGCGGTGGAGCCAGTAAAGAGCAGATGATCGAAAGGCAGCGCCGCGAACGCCCGGCTCACCGACTCACCACCCTCAACCACGGCCACCTCCTCGGCGGAGAAGGCCTGACGAATCACGCTGCCGAGCACCGCGTTGGTCGCCGGCGTCAGCTCGGAGAGCTTGAGCAGCACCCGATTACCCGCCGCCAGCGCCCCGGTCAGCGGGCTCAGGGCCAGGTAGACCGGGTAGTTCCACGGCACCATGATGCCCACCACACCCAAGGGCTGGTCGTGCACCCAGGCCGAGGCCGGCTGCATGAGCGGGTGGGGCCAGCGCCGGCGGAGACGCATCCAGCGGCGCAGGTGGCGCTGCGCGTGGCGGATCCCGGTCAGCGCCGGCAGCAGGTCCACGGTGGTCGACTCCTCCACCGAGCGCCCCCCGAAGTCCTCGTCCAGCGCCGCCGTCAACGCCTCCCGATGGTCGAGCACCGCCCGCCGCAGCCGATCCAGTCGCCCCCGGCGCACCGCCAGACTAGGGGCCGGATCCGCGGCGAAGGCCTGGCGCTGGCGATCCAGCAACGTCTGCAACTCCGCGGCTTGATCCTCCGGCATGGGGGTATGTTCGCCCATCCTGTCTCCGCCTCTTCTCCGTTCAGGGGCGCTAGGAATCGTTCGTGCTCATTGCAGGGCCCCGCTTGCATCCGGGTCCGCGGCCGGGCCGCTGCCCATCAGCAGCTCAAGCACCGTCAGCGCCGCAGCCCGCGGCGACTGCCCGCGGGTCTCCTCCGAGGCCAGCACCGGCCCCACACAGGCCGGACAGCCGTGGGTGCAAGCGCACCCCTGGACCAGGTCGTGGGCATCGGCCACCACGGCGGCCCGCTGGTCGAACAGCGGCGCCGAGAGCCCCACACCCCCCGGGTAGTTGTCGTAGAGGAAGACCGCCGGCTGGAACCGCTCGGCCTCCTCAACCCCGCGCACCTCGCCGCTGGCATCCCGGAGCTGGCCGCGCCCGCGTGGACCGGTGACGGCGAACCACTCGGCGTCCCCATCGCCCACGGCACGGCCCAGATCACCGGGCTCGGACATCAGGCGCAGCGCCGCCACATGGTGCAGGGCGTAGGCCGCGCCGAGGAACCCATCCAGCGCGCGGTGGCGCGTCTGGAAGGCCCGCTCCAGCGCACCCGGCTCGATGGTCCACCAGGCCGCCGTGGTGTGCATCTCCTGATCGGGGAGTTCGATCTCCCCGAAGCCGATGTTCTCGTGGGTGTAATAGCGAATCTTCTTGTAACCGGCGATGCGCCGGACCAGGTGCACCTCACCGTGGGCGGCCTCGGCATCGCCACCGCGCTGGCCCTCGAAACGCTCGAGGATCTTGAGCCGGCTGTAGTCGATGGCATCGGTGTAGTAATCGGCCCGCGTCTCCCGGACGTAGGCCTTGCGGCCGTCCCAGTCGAGACGCTCCACCTGGTAGGGGCGCGCCTGGATCATATAGATGGCGCCCTCGTAGAGCGTCATCGGTGCGGCGGTGTAGTCCACCTCGGCGATCACCCGCTGGGCGCCGTCGGTGGTGTCGATGACCACGAAGTTGCCGTCGGCCACCGAGCGCAGGCTGACCTCGCTGGCCGGGTAGCTGTCCGCCACCCAGTGCCAACGCTCACCCTCGCGGTGGAGCACCCCCTGCTCGACCAGGTAGTCGAGCAGCTCCTCCAGATCCTCGCCGCCGAAGGTCTCGCCGCGGCGAAAGGGGAGCTCGAAGGCGGCGCAGCGCACGTGATCGAGCAGGATCAGCAGCTGGTCCGGGTCGATGCGCGCGTGCTCCGGCGAGGCACCCAGGAAGAAGTCCGGGTTGCGGACCATGTACTGATCCAGCGGCTCGCTGGTGGCCACGACGATGCCCAGCGCGGTGCGGTTGCGCCGCCCGGCCCGGCCGAGCCGCTGCCAGGTGCCGGCGATGGTCCCTGGGTAGCCGTTGAGCACCCCCACGTCGAGGCTGCCGATATCCACCCCGAGCTCCAGCGCCGAAGTGGCCACCACGCACTCGACGTCGCCGGCGCGCAGGGCCTGCTCGGTCTGCCGGCGCTCGGTGGGCAGGTAACCGCCTCGGTAGGCGGCCACCCGCGGTGGCCGGCGCGGGTCCTTGTCGAAGACGTCCTTCAGATACTTGGTCAGCACCTCGACCATCAGCCGGCTGCGGGCAAAGAGGATGCTCTTCAGGCCACTGCGCACGGCCAGACGCGCGATGCGGGTGGTCTGCGAGCGCGCCGAGGCGCGGATCCCCAGATCGGGGTCGATCACCGGTGGGTTCCACAGCAGCAGCCGCTTCTCTCCGGCCGGGGCGCCGCTTTCGGTGATGGCCTCGACGCCTGACTCACCGATCAACCGCCCGGCCAGCTCGCCCGGGTTGGCGATGGTCGCCGAGGTGAAGATGAAGACCGGATCAGCCCCGTAGAAACGGCAGATGCGCCGCAACCGCCGGAACAGATTGGCCACGTGGGACCCGAACACTCCCCGATAGGTGTGCACTTCGTCCACCACCACGTAGCGCAGCTGCTCGAACAGCTGCGCCCACTTGGTGTGGTGGGGCAGCACTCCCTGGTGGAGCATATCCGGATTGGAGACGACGATATCGCCCTTGGTCCGCACCGCCTTGCGGGCATCCCCCGGAGTGTCGCCGTCGAAGGTAAAGGCGCGCAGCCCCAGCCCGCCGGCCTGATTGAGCTCGTGCAACTCGGCCACCTGATCCTGGGCCAGCGCCTTGGTGGGAAAGAGGTAGAGGGCCTTGCCACCGCCGGTCAGCGCCTCGTGGAGGACCGGCAGGTTGTAGCAGAGCGTCTTGCCCGAGGCGGTCGGGGTGACCACCACCGTATGCCGCCCGGCGCGGATCCGCTCCCACGCCTGGCGCTGATGGCTGTAGAGCTGCTCGATACCGCGCTGGCGCAGCGCTGTGGCCAGGGCCGTGGCCAGCTCCTTGGGCAGCGCCGCGGTGCGCGCCGGACGGGCGGGCAACACCAGCTCGCCGGCGATCCGCTCGCGGTAACGCCGCTGCAGCCGCCCGGCCAGCCCGCGGACCGGATCCTGCTCACCCTCTGTGCGCTTGGCCAACGTCTCTCCCCCACAACGGCTCACCCCCGGCGCGCTCCGAGCCTAAGCACTGCACCCGGCGGCGTAAACGGATTCAGCCGAGGACCACCTCGTGCGCTTGCAAGGCCGCCAGATAATCGCCAACGACCTGCGTACGCAGCCGCTTATCAGGCACCTCTCCTCGATCCAGGGCCGCCCCGGCAGCGATGGAGCGCTCCGGCTGCGCCTCGGCGAGAAAGCGCGAGGCCACCGCCCGGTGCGGATCGAACTGCTCCGCACGGCCGCGCTGCAACGCCCGCTCCAGACGCGGGTCTTGGGGATGGACCAAATAGAGCCGCTGCTGGGCCCGGGTCACCGCCACATAAAACAGCCGCCGCTCGGCCTCCAGATCCGCCGCCGTGGCCTCACCGGCGCCGTAGGGAAAGGTCCCCTCCGCCAGCCCGGGGACGATCACCACGGGCCACTCCAGCCCCTTGGCCCGGTGAATGGAGGTCACCCGCACGGCCTGCTCGGGGGGCGCGTCCTGCCACTGCGCCGAGCGGGCGATGAGCTCGTCGCAGCGCTCCAGGAACTCGGTCAGTCCCCAACCGCCACTGGCGGCGAAACGGCGCAGGGCGTCGACCATCATGGTGCGGTCGGTGGCCGTCTCAGCGCTCGGCGAGCCGCTGGCGATGGCCTCATAGAGCGACAGCTCGGTGACGATCTCATCGAGCACATCGGCCACCGGATCGTCGCGCCGGAATGCCCCCAGGGCCTCCAGAGAAGCCATCCGCTGGCGCAGCCGCCGCGCCTTCCAGCGGGGCAGATCCCCGGCGGCACGTGAGAGGCTGCGGGTCAGCGGCAGGCGGGCATCGGCATAACCGTGCGCGACCGTCTGCGCCTCCGGCCGGCGCAGACCGGCCACCGGCAGCATCAGCATCTCGGTCAGCAGCTCCCGCGGGCCGGCACCATCGGGCAGCGGCTCGCGCAGCATTCCGGCGGCATACCGCAGGTAACCGAGGAGCGCCCGGATCTCGCGACGCTGGAAGAGCCCGGCGCGCCCCTCCAGACGCAGCGGCACCCCGGCCTCGAGCAGCTCCAGCTCCAGCGGCGCGGCCAGGCTATAGAGCCGGACCAGAACCGCCACCTCACTCAGGCTCCCCCCGGCGGCCCGATGCTCGGCGAGGATGCGCCGGTAGAGCTCCGGGTCACTGTCGACGCACCGGCGCACCTCGGTGGCCGGATTATCGGGCGCCGCCAGGCAGAGCTTGCCGTCCCGCTGTCGGTTGCGCACCACCGAGTGGTTGCCCAGCAACGCCACGGTGTGGCCGAAACGGAAGGTGTGCGGCAGGGTGTAGCTGGCGGCACCGGGGAAGTCCTCGTCGAAACGGCGCACGATGTACTCCGGCCGCGCCCCGCGCCACTGGTAGACGCACTGATCCGGGTCACCGACGACCATCACCGCAGCCCGCTCACCGGCGATGCAGCGGATCAGCTGCTGCTGCGCCTCGTTGACGTCCTGATACTCGTCGATGATGACGTGATCGAAATGATTCCGGAAGCGCCGGGCCAGGGCCTCGTCGGCCAACAGAGCCTGGACTGGCTCGTGGATCAAGTCATTGAGAAGGCGCAGCTGCTGGTCGTCGCGCAGGGCCTCGAAGCGCCGGTAGGCCTCGAGATAATGGCCCGGCAGCGACGTGCCCAGCAGGGCGGGGGCCTCGGCATGGATGACGGACGCCTCGCGGGTATCGGCCTTGACCACGTCGACGAAGGCCAGGAAGGCATCGACGGCATCGTCTTCCACCGCCTCCGCCTCGTCCCGATCCTCCAGCGCGGCCTCCAGCGCATTGCGCGCCAGCTTGCGGGCGACCCAGTCGGCACTCTCGAGCCGGCGCCGTGGCACCACCCCCTCGGCCTCGAGCCGCTGGAGCAGCCGGTAGCCCGCGCTATGGAAGGTCTGTACCGAGACCCGCGCCGGCGAGCCGGCCTCGCGGATGGCCACCGTCAAGCGACGCTCGAAGTCCTCCCGGGCCGAGCGGTTGAACATCAGGACCCGGATTCGTGCCGGGTCCGCGCCGCGGCGCAGCAACTCGATCACCCGGGCCACCAGGGTCGCCGTCTTGCCGGACCCGGCCGCAGCGCTCACCCGGGCGTGCCCACCCGGGTGCTCGATGACCTGCCTCTGTTCGGGGGTGAATGCCACGGTCTAGCGCGGCCTTAGCACAAGCCGCCCCGGCTCGACCCGCACCTCCGCCGGGACCCGACCCAGGACCCTCCCGGTGGCGCTGTCGCGCTCGATCTCGTAGACCGGGGTCCGCTCCAGGTGTTCGCCGACCAGGCCGACCACCGGATCGACGAGTTCCGTCACCTCGCCGTTGAACCAGCGCGACTCCACCCGGCTGGTCACCAGTTCCAGCTCCCGGACGTAGACCGCACCGGCCTCATGGTCATAATCCGGCAGGCCGCGCAGGCGCAGCGCCACGCCCGCGGACTCCTGCCCCATGAGCAGGTCCACGCCGGCACGCCCCAGGATATCGAGCTGGATTCGGTCCGGCGCCTCTTCCGGACCCAGGGTGACATCGGCGGTGCGCACCGAGAAGTCGAAGGCCGCTAGCGGGCTCTGCAGACGCACATCCCGCAGCGCTTCCAACCGGGTATCGAGGTGGGCCTGGACCTCGTCCTGCTCCACCGAATAGCTAACCAGCTGCGCGCAACCGGACAGGACCGGGAGCGCCAACACGAAAAGCATGCGGCACAGCGCTCCGCTCAGGGATCGCCGACGGTTCACCAGAGCCACCTCCTTCTGCGCGGCGAGGGCCGGCGCTGGACGGCGCGAGGCACGTCCGGCACCACGGACGCACCTAGTATAAAGGCTTTCGGCCAGGAGGCGGGCCCCGCGGGCGGGTGGTCGTCCTTGACCACCCCGCCCCAGGCCCCTACATTCGGCGGGATTCACCGCGGATCTCCCTATCCGCCCCTATCGGGCTCTCACGCCGTTGCTCGGGGTGGCTCGGCAAGCTCCCTTTGCCGAATGCGGGGTTAACGATACCCGCCCCGCGATCCCCCGCGCATGCGACACCTCTGATGGATGCATCTTCCTGCATCCGTTTGTCGACAAGCGCTGCTTGCCGCTTGCGGGTGTTAGCATAAATGGGTTTCCACCACATAATGGGAAAACCGTGCCCGCGCGCATTCTTGCCATCGGCGATCTGCACTTGGGGCGCCGCCCGAGCCGCATCCCCTCGACCATCGATCCGGCCGGCCGTCTGACCCCGGCGGCTGCCTGGGCCATGTGCGTGGAGCGTGCCGTGCGGGACGGTGCCGACGCCGTCCTGCTGGCCGGAGACGTCGTTGAGGACAGCGACGACCTCTATGAGGCGTTCCCCGATCTGCGCAGCGGCGTGGAGCGCCTGGCTGCCCACGGCATCCCGGTCGCCGGCGTCTCCGGGAACCACGACGGCGACGTCCTACCCCGCCTGGCCGAGAGCCTCCCGGCCTTTCAACTGCTCGGTCACAACGGCACCTGGGAAACCGTCGAAATCGGCGGGGTGGAGATCCTCGGCTGGTCCTTCCCCGGCACCACCGCCCCCGACAGCCCCCTGGCGCACCCTGTCCCGCGGCGGACCGGCACCCGGCCACGCATCGGCCTGCTCCACTGCGACCGGGACCAGACCGGCAGCCGCTATGCGCCGGTGCGCTCGGCGGATCTGGAAGCCGCGGACACCGACGCCTGGCTGCTTGGCCACATCCACCGTCCGGACATGCTGAGCGGCCCCCGGCCCATCGGCTATCTAGGCAGCGTGCTCGGCCTCGACCCCGGCGAACCGGGCGCCCGCGGCCCCTGGTGGATCCAGGTCGACGGTCCCGGGCGCATCGAGGCAGAGCATGTCCCGCTGGCCCCGCTGCGCTGGGAGTCGCTGGCGGTCAGCGCCGACAGCATCGACCACGCCGATGAGCTCCACCCACGGGTGATGGCGGCGCTTGACGCCCTCCACCTGGAGCTGAGCCGCAACGGCGCCGAAGCCCAGGCGGTGGGTTGCCGGCTGCAGATCACCGGGCGCCCCGCACCCGGTGCCGGAATCGAGGCGCGCCTGCAGGAGACCGGTCTGGCCGAGCTCCACGAGGTGCGCGATGGGGTCCACTACTTTGTCGAGGCCGTGCGCATGGCCACGGAGCCAGCGCTCGACCTGGAACGCCTGGCACAGGGCAGCGATCCGGTTGGACTCCTGGCACGGCGCCTACTGATCCTGCGGCGCCAGCCGGGCGATGCCGAGCGTGCCGAACTGATCCGCCGCGCCCGGCCGGAACTCGAGGCGGTCGCCCGGCAGCGCACTTTCTGGGGGCTGGAGTCTCCCCGCCTGGACGAGGCGCGCATCGCCGAAGCCCTCGAACAGGCTGCCCGCCAGGCCCTGGAGCGCCTCCTGGCCCAGGACCGGGAGGCCGCATCGTGAGACTGCGCCGGCTGCGAATCCTGCGCCTGCCCGGCATCGATCCGGGCTTCACCGTCGAGGATACCGCCGACGGGCTGCAGCTGATCGTCGGCCCCAATGCCTCGGGCAAGAGCAGCCTGATCCGTGCCCTTCGCGCCCTGCTTGAGCCGGGGCGGCGCATAGCGGGCACGGTGCACCTGGAAGCCGACGTGGAAACGGCCGCCGGACCCATGCAGGTCACCCGGGTCGGCGACCGGGTCACCTGGTACCGCGACGGCGCCCCGGCCGATCCGCCGGCCCTGCCCCCGCCCCACCTGCTCGGTTGCTACGCCCTGCAGGTGGAAGGACTGACCGATCCGGGGGCCACCGACGCCGAAATCGGCCGAGAGCTGGTCCGCGAACTCGCCGGCGGGTATGACCTGGCGGCGCTGACCGCCCAGAACGGCCCATTCCACCTCAAGCGCAACCACGGCGATGCCGAGGCCCGCGCCCTGGAACGGGCGCGCAAGGAGTGGCGGGAGCGGCGCCATGAACACGAGAACCTGATCGCCGACGAGCAGCGCCTGGCGGAGCTCGAGGCGGAGTACCGCGCCGCCGAGCAGGCCCGACACGAGGCCGAGCAGCTGCGCCAGGCCGGCGAACTGGCGGCGGCGCGGACCGAGCTGCGACGCATCGACGACCAGCTGGCGCACTTCCCCACCGGGATGGACCACCTGCACGGCGACGAACTCCAGCGCCTGGAGCAGGAAGAGGCGGCCCGGGACCGCATCCACACCGAGCAGGAGAAACTCGCCGAGGCGGAACAGGCCTGCGCCCGGCAGCTGGCCGATACCCGCCTGCCCGATGCCGCCCCCGACGCTGAGACCCTGCAGCGCCACCGGCAGCTGCTGCGCGAACTCAGCGAACGCGAGCGGGAGGGCCGCCAGGCCGAGGAGGATGCTGCCGCCGCCCGGCGGCGGCAGCAGGAGATCGCCGAGGCCCTCGGCGCCCCGGAACCCGCCGCCGTGCGCATCGACCCGGCGGCGCTGCGCACCCTGGAGGAGCAGCTGGAGCCGTACCAGCGCGCGGAGGCGGAGCTAACCGCCCTGGAACGGGAGCTGACCCGCCTCGCCGATCCGGACCATCCCCGCCTGCCCCGGGCCGAAACGGTGCGCGCCGGACGGCGCGAGCTGATCCACTGGCTCAGCGCCCGCCAGCCGACCCGCCCCGGCATCCTCGCCGGCACGGCCGGCGTGCTGGGCATGGGCGCCCCGCCGGCGCTGGTCGGCACCCTCTTCTGGCTCGAGCCGCAGTGGCAGTGGCATCCCGGTTGGGTGGCGGCCGCCGTCGGTACCACCGCAGCCCTGATCTACGCCGCCAGCGCGGTCCTGCGTGCGCCTCAGGCCGACGCGCTGCGCGATGCCGCCCGGCGACGCTACCCGACCGAGCTCCCCCAGCCCCGCACCTGGGAACACGAGGCCGTCGGCTCCTGCCTGGAACAACTCGACGCCCTGCTCCACGCCGCGGAGCGGCGCGAACAGCACAACCAGCGCGCCGCCGAACAGCAACGGTGCAAGCGCGAGCTGCAAGGCCTGCGCGAGGATCTCTCGCGCCGCGCCCGCCAGCTCGGCGGCGACGGCAACCGGCTGGCAGCGAGCACCCTGCACTACCTGCAGAGCCTACGCGACTGGAACCAGGCCGCCGCCGACCGGGCCGAGGCCGAAGCCCGGCGCGAGGCGCGCCGCAACGAGGCCGAGCGCCTGCGCACCGAGATCGGCGACTTCCTGAAGACCTGGCAGTCCTTGCCTCCAGATGGCGGTGACGACGTCGAGGCCCTGATTGCCGCCGTCGACGCGCTGGCCAACCGGGCGCAGCAGCGCACCGAGGCACTGCGCCAGCAGCAGGACCTGGAGCGCTGGCGGGCCGATCTGGCTCGACAGACCGAGGAGCGGCGCCAGGCCATCGAACAGCTCTTTGCCCGCGCCGGGATCACCGACCAGGATCGGGACACGCTGCACCGGCGACTGGAGCAGCGCCCGGAGTGGCAGCAGCTCCAGGAACAGCGCCGTCAGTGGCAGGCCGAAGAGCAGGCCGCCCGCCGCGCCCTGGCCGACGCCCCGGAGCTCCTCGAACGCGCCGGACAGGTCTCGGCCGAAACCCTGCACGCCGAGGCCGCCGATCGCCTGGCGCGGGCCGGCGACGCGCAGCAGATCAGCGAGACCATCGGCTCGATCCGCCAACGGATCCGTGACGTCCAGCAGACCCGCCCGCTGGAACAGGCCCGCGCCGAAATCCAGGCCGCCAGCGATGCGCTGGGTGAACGCCTGCAAGAGGCACTGCTCAGCCACGCCGGGCGCTGGCTGATGGACGATGTCCGCCAGGAGCACACCAGCGAACGCCGCCCCGAAGCACTTCGCCGGGCGGAGGCGTGGCTGCAGCGCTTCACCGACCACCAGTACACGTTGCGCTTTGTGCCCGATGCCGACGGCAACGGCCGTTTCCTGGCCCGGGATCAACACGTCGGCACCGACCGCAGCCTGGCCGAGCTGTCCACCGGCACACGCATGCAGCTGCTGCTGGCCGTGCGGGTCGCCTTCGCCCTGGAGGCCGAGCGCGGCCGCGAGCCGCTGCCGCTGTTCCTCGACGAGGCCCTGACCACCACCGACCACGACCGCTTCGCCGCCGTGGCCGGCGCCCTGACCACCCTGGCCGAGGAGGACGGGCGGCAGATCTTCTACCTCAGCGCCCAGACCACCGAGCCGCAGCTCTGGCGCCAGGCGGGCGTCGAGCCGCCGGTGATCGACCTGGCCGAGGTCCGCCGCCTGGCCCGCGGCAGCGCCTCCGCCGGGGATCTTTCCCTGCCGCAGCGCCACCCACTGCCGGCGCCGGAGGACCACACCGCGGCCAGCTACGGCGCCGCGCTGGAGGCCCCATGGATCGATCCCTGGCAGGGCACCGGGGCCATCCACCTCTTCCACGTCCTGCGCGACGATCTCGACCGGTTGCACCGGATCCTCGCCGCCGGCTTCGAGTACCTCGGCCCGCTGCGCGGCCTGCTCGACAGCGACGCGGCGCAAACGCTGTTCACCGCGCAGGAACGCGCCGAGCTGGCCGTACGGATCATCGTCGCCGAGGCGTGGCTGGAGGCCTACGCCATCGGTCGCGGCACTCCCATCGACCGGGCCAGCCTGGCCGCCGCGGCGCCCATCGCCGGCAGCAAGATGTGCGACGACGTGGCCGCACTGGCCGACGGCCACCAGGGCGACGCCGCCGCCATCCTCCAGGCGCTGGAGAACAAGGCCGTCCCCGGCTTCCTAACGCGCAAGATCGGCGAGCTGCGCGAATGGCTCGAACAACAGGGCTACCTCGACCCCCGCCCGCCGAGCCGCCGCGAGGATCGCCTGCAGCGGGCCCTGAGCGCCGCCGGCGGGGCGATCCACGAGGAGACCGTCACTGCCGCGCAGGTCCGTCGCTGGGTGGATCAGCTGGAGGCGGGGCTGGCCCCCTTGCAAGAGGAGCACCCCGATGGGAGCGCCGCGACCACCGAGCCAGGGACCGCGGAGGCCTCCTCGTGAACGCGCCGGGGTCGGTGGCCGAACGGGCCCGGGTGGTGGAACGGGAGACCGGGGCGTGGTGGGAGCGGTTCGGCGCCACCTACCCCGCGCTGCGCCAGGCCTCTACGCCACGGGTCGAGTGGCTGCGCCGCGGCTCGACTGCCGGCCGGGCCGACCTGCGCCGCTGGGTGGTGGCCTTCAATCGGCCCATGCTCCGGCGCGAGGACGGCTTTCGCATCATCCTGCCGGATACCGTGGTCCATGAGCTGGCCCACCTGGCCGCCTTCCACCTCTACGACAGCCGCGGCCACGACGCCGCCTGGCGCGGGATGATGGAGCGCATGGGCATCCCGCCACGGCGCACCCACGACCTCGACATCACCGGCCTGCCCGGGGTCCAGCGCCGCTGGCGCTACCGCTGCGGCTGCGGCGAGGTGCAGCTGAGCACCACCCGCCACAACCGCATTCTGCGCGGCACCCAGATCTACCGCTGCACCCGCTGTCACCGGCAGCTCGAACGCGCCGACGACTAGCCGGACCGCGATGCCGGTGCCCGAGCGGATCAGACCAGCAGCATGGCATCGCCGTAGCTGAAGAAGCGGTACTCCTCGGCAACGGCGTGGCGGTAGGCGGCCATGACCGATTCGTAACCGCCGAAGGCGCTGACCAGCATCAGCAGCGTCGACTCGGGCAGGTGGAAGTTGGTGAGCAACCCGTCCACGACACGGAACCGGTAGCCCGGCGTGATGAAAAGCCGCGTCTCGCCACTGTGGGGTGCCAGCTCCCCGTCGGCCGCCGCACTCTCCAGCGCGCGGACCACTGTGGTCCCCACCGCCACCACCCGGCCGCCGCGCTCGTGGGTGGCGTTCACCGCCGCCACTGTCTCGGCGCCGACCTCTAGCCGTTCGGCGTGCATGGTGTGGGCACTCAGGTCGTCGCTCTCCACCGGGGCGAAGGTCCCGGCCCCCACATGCAGGGTCACCCGGGCTGTCTCCACCCCATCGGCACGCAGGCGCTCGAGCATGGCGTCATCGAAGTGCAGCCCCGCCGTCGGCGCGGCCACGGCCCCGGGGCGGGCGGCGAAGACGGTCTGATAGCGGGTGCGGTCCTCGTCGTCGTCCGGGCGACGGATATAGGGCGGCAGCGGCACGTGACCGACCCGCTCCAGATAGTCCCACAGGCTGTCGGCCAGGCCGGTCAGGTGCAGGCGGAAAAAGCGGCCCTCGCGCCCGAGCACCTCGGCCTGCACCCCCTCGGCCAGCTCCAGCCGGCCACCGGGCTTCGGCGCCCGGTTGGCGCGCAGCTGACAGATCAGTACCCCGGCGGCGGCATCCTCCACTCGCTCGATGAAGACCTCGACCCGCGCCCCGGTGGGCTTGGCCGCCTCCAGCCGCGCCGGGATGACCCGGGTGTCGTTGAGCACCAGCAGATCCCCGGGGCGCAGGTAGTCGGGCAGATCGGCAAAGCGGCGGTCGGCCAGCGCCCCATCCTCGGTGCGCAGCACCAGCATCCGGCTGTCGGATCGCCGCGCTGCCGGCCGATGGGCGATCAGCCCTTCGGGCAAGTCGTAATGGAAGTCGCTGCGCCGCCACTCGGTCACGATCGTTCGCTGCCCTCATCAATCTTGAACTGTTGAACAAGCGCCTGCAGCCCCTCGGCCTCGCGGCGCAGTTGCTGGGCCGTCTGCGCCGTCTGATTGACGCCGCCGCTGGTCTGCTGGGTGACCTGATTGACCGCATCCACATTCTGGGCGATCTCGGCGGCGACGTTGGACTGCTGCTCGGCGGCGGTGGCGATGGACTGCACGTTCTCGGCCACGCTCTGCGCCTTTTCGACGATCCGCTGCAGCGCCGCCCCGGCCGCCTCGGCCTGCCCCAACCCTTCGTTGACCTGCCCCGAACTCTGCTCCATGCCCGTGACGGCCGTATCGGTGCGCTCCTGGATCTGCTGCAGTGCCTCGGAGACCTGCCGCGTGGCGTCCACCGTCCGCTGGGACAGAGAGCGTACTTCGTCGGCCACCACGGCGAAACCGCGCCCCTGCTCACCGGCGCGGGCCGCCTCGATGGCGGCGTTGAGCGCCAGCAGGTTGGTCTGCTCGGCGATCCCGTCGATCATCGAGATGATCTCGCCGATCTGCTCGCCGCTGCGCCCGAGGGCGGTCACCGCCTCGCTGGCCCGCTCGACACTGGCGGCCACCTCGTGCATTCGCGTCACCAGCCCCTGGACCGTCTCCTGGCCGTCGGTGGCCGTCTCGCCGGCCTGCACGGCGGCCGTGGCCGCCTCGCTGGTCTGGCGCGAGACATCGTGGATCGAGCTCGACATCTCCTCGATGGCGCTGGAGACCTGCTGGGTCTGGTCCGACTGCTCGACCATACCCGATTCGATCTGGGCATTGCTGGCGGCGATCCGCGCCACACCGTCCGTAACATCCCGGCTGGCCCCGGAGAGCTGCACGATCATGCCGTGGATCCGGTCCATCAGGCGATTGAACCAGTAGCCGACCTCGCCCAGCTCATCGGCACGGCGCTCATCCACCCGGCGGGTCAGATCGCCGTCGCCCTCGGCGATATCGCGCAGCCCATGAACCAACTGACCCAGCGGCCGGGTCAGCGACCGCGTCGTCCACGCCGCAATCCCGAAGGCCAGCGCCCCCACCAGAAAGAGCCCCAGGCCCAGCGTAGCGCCCGCCTCGCGGACCACCGCCACCACGCCTTCGCTGGCCCGCTCACCGCTCTCGGCGGTGTGCCCGGCCAGCTCGGATACCGCAGCCAGGGCCCGGGCGCTGGTCTCGGCGCGCTCCTCGCGCAGCTCGGCCAGCTCCTCCTGCGCCTCGGCCAGCCCCGTCGCGTAATCCTGATACTCGACAATCGCGTCGTTGATCTCCTCGAGGAGCTGCCGCTCCTGCTCGTCGGCAGCGGTGGCGCGCAGGATGCTGAAGTGCACCTGCACCTGCCCAAACCCCGGCAGGGCCCCCTGCAGACGGGTCGGGTCGCGCGTCTCCAGCGAGTGCAGGGCAGCCCGGTGGATATCGCCGGTGACCATGCGGATCTCGTTGAGCCGGGAGAGATCCTGCAACCGTTGCCCGCGAGCCTCGGCGGCGCTCTGCCCGGCCGGCGCCTGGAAACCCGCCGCCTGGGCGGCCTCCACGCGCTCGCGCTGATCATCCAGCAGGTACTGCGTCTCCTCCAGGGCAATGGTCGCCGTGCGCAGAAGGCCCTCCCGCATCTCCCGCAGCCGCCGGACGGCCACCGCGGTAGCGTCGGTGGCCTCACGGTAGGCCTCCATGGCCCCCCCGGCCTCCTCGGCGAACGCCGCGGTGCGCCCCTCGCCCGCCGCGCGCACCTGCTCGATCTGCGCCACCGCCTCCTCGTGCGCCTCGGCGGCGCGCTCGGCGGCCTCGGGCGCGAGGGTCAACCCGTACTCCTGCCAGCGCTGGGCACTCTGCTGGACGTGTGCCTCGATCTGGCGCGCCGCCAGCAGCTCCGGCAGCACCTCCTCGCGGAGCTCCGAGGCGTGATCGTCGATGGTGCCCAGCTGCCAGATGGCCACCGCACCCAACGTGCCGGCCAGACCGATCACCAGGCCGAATCCCGTCCCCAACTTCCAACGGATGCGCATGCGTTGCTCCTTATCCCCGGCCGTGAACACCGCCACGCGGCAGCCCAACCACCTCACGACCGACCACGCGACTGACTGCATCATCACCCTTGGCGACCACCGACCGGATTCCTTGAACTTGCTATCCTCCCGGCGGCTGGCCGGCGCCGCGTGGCGTGGTACAATTTCGACGCAAAGCCGGGATGGCGGAACTGGTAGACGCGCTCGACTCAAAATCGAGTGGGTATAGCCCATGTGGGTTCGAGTCCCACTCCCGGCACCATGCATTGCGTGAAAACAGCAACCTGGAAACGCACGGGCACTCTGCCCCACATCCTACCCAACGACCCTCAAGGCCTTGGGGCGAGCTACTCTGTAGCGGATAATACGGGCTCATCCCGGCGAGGCGCTCAAGGGACTCTGTCTCGAGCCGAGTTACGCTACGTCCTGGCAGCCACGCACTGACGTTACCGGGCTCCCTCAAGGATGAACACCTCGGGCTTTAGCGAACGCGACATCTGCACCAAGTACATCATCCCCGCGCTCCGCAACGCCCCGGCTGGGACGAGACCGAGCAGATCCTGGAAGAAGTCATCTTCACCAAGGGACGTATCACGGTCCTTGGCAAGCTTGTATCTGTTTAACCGGGGGGCTGGTCCGTACCACCGAATAAGCAAGTCCGCCCAGACTGCAGCGACCGCTCCCGTGCATCCAGACGGGATCAAAAGGATGCGTACGAAACATAACGCACGGGCTCCGAGGTCAGGGCAGGTCTATCCATGATGTCTAGACTGAGCTTAGTGGGGCCCTGCATACCGAGCTGAAAACCGTTTCCTCACGAGCGAGGAAGGATGCAGGCCCGGCATTTCCCGCCCCGATTCCCTACCGATCAAGCTCCTCCAGCAGCATCCGGGCATCTGCATGTATGCTGGACGGTGTTTCTCTGTCGTCGTCCACAATGAAGTTGAGATGGTGTCGGGCCTGATCGTCCCGCCCCAGCCGCACGAGCGCTTCAGCGTAACGATACCGAACCGAGACTTCGTCTGGCCGTGCTTGCTGGGCCAGCCGCAAGTACTCTGCCGCCTCTTCCAACTCGCCGTTGTCTAACAAGATCATTCCAAGAGTGCCCTGGAAGTGGGGGTTGTTCGGCTCTAAACGCAGTGCGTCTCGGGCGTGCGCTTCGGCCCGCTCGTCCCCGAGCTGGTGCCGGGCGTACGCAAGGCTGTTGTGAACCGCTGCCGTTTCGGGATGGCTCTCTATTACGGCTTGGAAGTGATTCGTGGCTTCGTTGTAACGGCTGTCGGCCAGCAGGGCTGAGCCCAATAGCCAGCGGGTTTGAGCGTCGTCCGGGCGTTGCTCCAACAACGATGTGAAAAGGCGGGCGGCGCTAGCGTTCTGACCAGCCATCAAACGAGCCCCGGCAGTGAGCTCCAGCCATGCAGGGTTGGACCCGTGTACCTCACGCAGTGGCTCAAGGAGGGTGATGGCCTCCCGTGGCTTGCCGCCGTCCATGCGGTGGCGAGCGAGCACAAGACGGGGGCGCAATGCCTCGGGATGCGCGTCCTTGGCGCGGTTAAGCAGCGCCTCGCTGCGCTGATCGTGCCCCATTTCAGCCTCGAAGCGCGCAAGCTCCAAGAGCAGATCAAGGTCGTCGGTGCGGACTGTCAAGGCGCTCTGGAGGTGCTCGCGGGCCGCGTCCGTATTTCCCTGAACCTGTGCCAGCATTGCCAAGTTGCGGGTCGCTAGGAAATCGCCCGGCGCGTATTGCAAAGCAGTCGTGAAGGCGT
>NZ_JAJNRD010000109.1:0-506 GCF_022228055.1 Halorhodospira sp. 9621 | reverse complement strand
AAGGCCAAGACCACCTTTCTCAACGCCGTCAGTCACGATCTGCGCACACCGCTCAATGCTCTAACCGGGTTTGTGGAACTGCTCGCCGAACCGGATCTGGACGAAGAGCAGCGCCAGGAATACGTCCAGCACTGCCGAAATGCCAACAGACGCCTACTGGAGCTGATCGACTCCCTGCTTGATTTGAGCCGGCTGCAGGCCGGCCGGCTGGAATTGCGTCCAGCGCCTTGTGATCTGCATGCGGCGATCGAGAGCCAGCACAGCGTGTACGACTCCCTGGCAAAAGAACACGGCTTGGCGTTTTATTGCAGCATCGAACCTGGCGTGCCGCAATCCGTGGAGGCCGATGCCACCCGGCTGGGCCAGATCCTTTCGAACCTGCTCAGTAATGCGATCAAGTACACCCATGAGGGCCAGGTCGATCTGAGGGTATGCGCTGAGGCCGGCGGGCGGATCAGCTTCCGGGTGCGCGATACCGGGCCGGGGCTCTCCCCGGAGGATCAGGA
>NZ_JAJNRD010000108.1:0-544 GCF_022228055.1 Halorhodospira sp. 9621 | reverse complement strand
TTGGAGATGATTCGCAACATCCCCTCGGAAAGAGGCCGTCTGACACTCGCCGCCGATGCCGGCTACAACACCCGGGAGTTCGTCCGCCGCATGCGCCAATGCGAGGTCACGCCCCATGTCGCCCAGAAACGCCGCTTCAATGCCATCGACCAGCGCACGACCCGTCATCCGGGGTACGAGGTCAGTCAACGCATCCGCAAGCGTGTCGAGGAGTTCTTCGGCTGGTCCAAGACGGTCGGTAGCCTGCGCAAGACGAGGTTCATTGGCCCGGACCGGGTGGGGTGGGAGTTCAGCTTCCATGCCTTGGCCTACAACCTGGTCCGCACGCCGAAGCTACTCGGGGCCTGCTGAGATGGGGGTGGTGTGCCTCCACCCCCTGCACGCAGGCGCCCGACGGGCGCGGAGGCAGGGCATCCTCCCTGCCGGCCCCCTTCACCTCGTCGATTATCGTCTATGAGCGGCTTCATTCCGGGTCCCCAGCGGCCTCGAGCACTGAGTTTCTCAGCACCCTGTTAGGCGCTGGGACTTATTCGCTACACGTATC
>NZ_JAJNRD010000107.1:0-595 GCF_022228055.1 Halorhodospira sp. 9621 | reverse complement strand
TTTAGCTGGCTATGGTGCAGCCCGCTCCAGCGCCTTGCGCCAGACCGAGTCCGCGGCCACCAGAACTTCCACCGCGACCGAGGCGCGGGTAAGCGCACAGTAGAGCAGCTGCCACTCGCGCTCTGGTCGGGCACCGTCGAGATCCACATCCACCAAGATGACCGCCGGGCGCTGCTCTCCCTTGAAGCGGTAGACCGTGTCGATGAGCAGGTCCCCGTCGGTATAGACCGGTTGGCCATCCTCAGTGTATTCGCCTGTGAACCGTTTGATGCGATGGCTACCCAGGCGCTGGGCGCCCTGCAACGGATCCTCGCCGTGACGATGGAGACTAAGCAGGACCATCTGGTCGGGCCGAAACCCCCGCTCGCAGAGGTGCTCCACGCTCGCGAGTACCGCCTCCCGCTGCTCCTCCGGCGTACCGAAACGCCTCACCCGTGGGCTCTGCCCATCGAGCGGGTTGCACCAGTCGATCTCGGCCCCAAGCACCCGGCGAATGAAGTGGGCGATGCGGCGCGGCGTCCGGTACGCCTTGCGGGTGCGGAAAGTGACGAATTGCGCGTCGTGGAGTCGACTGCGGCCGTACAGATCCTGCTGC
>NZ_JAJNRD010000106.1:0-615 GCF_022228055.1 Halorhodospira sp. 9621 | reverse complement strand
TTTGCCGGTTTTGTTCGCGTACATCCGCTGATCGGCCAGCGCGAGCAACCGCTCGGCATCGGTGCTGTCATCCGGGCAAAGGGAGGTCCCCAGACTGACCGAAAAGCGCACCACGTGCCCTTTGACGGATACGGGCATCTCGAGCACCTTCAGCACTCGCCCGCAGAGTTGCTCCAGGTCCGCCCGGTCGGTCACCCCGTGCAACAGGAGCACAAACTCGTCGCCGCCGAGTCTTATGACCTTATCCTCCGGACGCAGCCCTCTGAGCAACAGCTCGGCGAGCTTGACCAAGGCCGCATCGCCGAACGCATGCCCGTAATGGTCATTGATCTCCTTGAAGCCATTGACGTCGAGGGCGACCACCCCGAAGCCTTGCCCCGGAGCACCGCTACCTGGAGAAGAGCGCTCCGCCATCCGCTCCATGGCGTCGGCTAAAAGACGTCGGTTCGGCAGACCGGTTAGCGGGTCGTGCTGCGCCATGTCCTCGATGGTCCGCTGGGCACGCAAGTTCGCGGCCATGGCCAGCCCGTACGTCCAGCCAAGGATCCACGGGATGCTCGCAAAGATGATCCAACCGCTGGCCGGGTTGACGCGATCATCGGGGCCGATAACGCC
>NZ_JAJNRD010000105.1:0-616 GCF_022228055.1 Halorhodospira sp. 9621 | reverse complement strand
ATCGTCGACTACCCCCGTGAGGCGATCGCCTTTTTCGCCAGCCAGGAGGCGGTACGCCTCGATGAATCCGTGCGCGTGCTCCCCATCCGTCAGGAACAGCTCAAGGAGCGGCTGCGTCACCACTACCGGGCCCTCGACACCCCACTTCACATCGAATGGTCCAACGGCGAGCGCGAGGTACTAGCCTTCGCCTTTGAGGAGGAGACCCGGACCGAGCGCTTCGACATCCACCGGCTGATCCATTACTGCACCGACCTCTCGCAGATGCTCGGCACAACACGGATCGTGCCGGTGGTCATCTTCCTCTCCGCGCGTCCGGTGCCCACACGGCTTGAGCTTGCCGGGGATCAGCACACGTACCTGAGCTTCCAGTACCTCTACTGGCAGGCCGGAGCCGAGTCGTACCGGCAACATCTGGACAGCAGCAACATCGTCGCCCGCCTGTGCCTGCCGTTGATGCACTGGGAAGGCACCGACGAGAAGCTCGAAGCCCGCGCCAGCGCACTCCAGGGGCTCGAGACCCTGGAACCGGACCCGAACAGGCGGCTCAAGTATGCGGATTTCGTCGACAACTACGCGCAGCTCGATGAAAATGAACAGGAACTGTTCAGGCAGC
>NZ_JAJNRD010000104.1:0-616 GCF_022228055.1 Halorhodospira sp. 9621 | reverse complement strand
GGTGCGACGCTCACCGATCTTCACCTTATCGCGCTGGCGGTTGGCGAAGCAGAACAGGTGCGCCGAGAACGGATCGGCCTTGAGCACGTCGGCGACGAGCAGGGCCAATCCGTCAATCTGCTTGCGCATGTCCGTCGCCCCGGCGGCCAGGAACACCCGAGCGTGCGGATCAACGCCGAGTATCGCCAAGGACCTCGACGACACGCCCGAGCGCCTGCGGGTCGAAATCCCGTGCCAGGTACACGGTCCCGCCGGCGAGCTCGATGCGGATGCCGGCATCGTCAGCCCCCGCTCCCGGACGGTGATCGGTCGGGGGCGCATCCGTGACGGCCACCTCCAGCAGGGAAAGCCCCTCGGGCATCGATGGCTTGTCGACCACGGCGTCTTGTGCCCGTGAGCCGAGCCGAGATTTCCACTGCGAGAACAGCGAGGCGCACAACCCCTCCTGGCGGCAGTACTCGGCCTGACTCAGGCCGCTGGCCTGCCAGGCCTGCAGGTGCTCGCGCAAGAATGCACTGCGCTTGCTCATCGTTGCCTCCCCCGTCATCGGCGATCACGGAGCCAACGATGCCCGAGCCTCAAACCGGAAAGAAGGTGGGGATGCTGCGACGCTCAC
>NZ_JAJNRD010000103.1:0-618 GCF_022228055.1 Halorhodospira sp. 9621 | reverse complement strand
CTTCAGTCGTGTCCGTGACAGGTAATGGAGATCGGTGAGCTGCTTGAGCGTGTGCCGTGCAGCGTCCTTGAGCCAGACCCAGCGCGTGCGCCTGAGCGCCGGCTCGATGCGCACCTCGGCGCGGCGGACCTCGTCGACAGCCTGGTTGGCCAGCTGCACCACGTGGAAGGCGTCGAAGGTGATCGAGGCCCCAGGCAGATGCTTCTGCACGCCGGCGATGTAGGCCTTGCTCATGTCGATGCAGACCGCCTCGATCGCATCCTGATCGCCACCGTGGCGGTGAAGATCGGCCACAAACGCCCCGACGGTCGACTGATCGCGTCCCTGACAGGCGAAGAGCAGGCGGCGGGCATCAAGGTCCTGGAACACGGTGATGTAGTTCTGCCCGCGCCGCGAGGCCGTCTCGTCGATGCCGACAGCGCGGACGCTGCCGAAGTCCTCCTGGGCACGAGCAGTTTCCACGTAGTAATTGAGGATGCGCCAGAGCGGATCGTCACCGATGCCCAGGTAGGCGGCGACCTTCTGGACTGGCATCTGCTGGCGGAGGGTGATCACCATCGCCTCGAACAGCTGCGAGAACCCGCTACCCGGCCGCGCCCAGGGCACCTCAACCTGCGC
>NZ_JAJNRD010000102.1:0-661 GCF_022228055.1 Halorhodospira sp. 9621 | reverse complement strand
TTGTTGGAGCGCCCCGGGTTGTTGGCTTTCGCCTGCTCGTAGAGCGCCTTGCGCCGCGCCAGGATGGCGTGGTCCTCGCCGGCGTGGCGTTGATTGGGCGTGACGCCGTTGATCTCCCGGTGCCGGTGTTCGGCGTTGTACCACTTGGTGAAGCGCAGGGCCCAGGCGCGCGCCTCGGCCAGGTCGTTGAACCCGTTCCTCGGGTAGTCCGGCCGGGTCTTGGCCGTACCGAACAGTGACTCCGAGAAAGCATTGTCGTTGGAGACCGCGGGACGGCTGTAGGAGCTGCCCACGCCAAGCCGCTCGAGCGTGGCGTGCAGCTGAGAGCCCTTGAACGGGCCGCCGTTATCCGCATGGATGATCAGATCCTCGTGCCGGCACCCCTCCTGCAGCGTGGCGCGTTCGATGAGTCTCGCGCTATTGGCGGCGTTCTCCGCCTCGAAGACCTCCTGGCCGACGATCTTGCGGCTGTAGAGGTCGATGATCAGGTACAGGTAGAAGAACTGCCCGCGGATCGCGGTCGGCAGATAGGTCACATCCCAACTCCAACAGCGGTTGGGCCGGTCGGCGCACAGCGTTGGCTTGGGCCGTGGGGGCTGAGGAGCCGCCTTGGGGCCGCGGTGATGCTGCTCATCGTGCTCGTGCAGGATGCGATAGAACG
>NZ_JAJNRD010000101.1:0-704 GCF_022228055.1 Halorhodospira sp. 9621 | reverse complement strand
ACCAGTGGCCGCTACCACAGCATCTTCGAAATCCGCCCAACCGAGGGATTGAGCTCGTTCGAGCTCGACGCGTCCCACTGCGCATACGTGCAAATGCTGGAGCAGCCAGCTCAATGCCTGATCGGCCGAGGTGCGATCCGCATACCGTGCAGCGAGGTAGTACACCGTGGTTGCCGCATGTGCGCTGATTGCACCCTCTTCATCACCACGCAGCACCTGTTCTAGTACAGCCGCCGAGACGCGATAGTGTCGCTCTCGCTTTTGCAGAACGTCCAGCAGGACGTTCAGGTCGAGCATGATCACGATTGGTGTTTGTGGTGCAGGTGGTCGTGATAAACCTTCACAGGATCCACATCAGGGGGGATCAGGCCGGTAATGGCCTCCAGCTCGGCACTTGGCACATGCCCCTCCAGCGCGCGAAGGCGACGCAGATGGCGATCAATGACCTCGGTAACGCTCATGCCGTGGGCCTTGGCATAGGCCTTCGCGAACTCCACATCCTGTTTGGGCAGGCGCACCGTCACCTTGGTGGTTTCCTGTTCCATGCGGGCATCCCCCCCCCCTCTCTCGGGGTGTATGGCAATGACAACGATATTGTACGGCACAGGTTCATGCATGCCCAGGATGGGCTTGACCGCTTGCTCGTTCGCTGGAGACCCCCTGGCTTCGCCTCGGACAGACGGAGCTCTTCGGAATCCATGCGG
>NZ_JAJNRD010000100.1:0-802 GCF_022228055.1 Halorhodospira sp. 9621 | reverse complement strand
CCTGACACAGGGGCGACTGCCGGCGTCGACGGCGATAGGAGCAAACAACGCTTAGCTGCCGAGCCCCTCCCGGCTCCTACGCCCTTGCATGGGCAGCAGGTCGTGAAACCGGTAAAGTAGATGCAGCAAACGCGACCCCGTCGGCCACCATAGACCGCGAGAGCAGGCCCATGACCGATTCGCAGCAGCCATCGGCCCGCGACGAGCAACGCCTCTACGAAGCCATCACCCTCGCCATGTACATTCACCGCGATCAACGTCGGCGTTATACCGGCGAGCCTTACTGGAAGCACCTTGCGGAGGTGGCGGCCTTGACCCGGCTCGGTACGGAGGAGACCGACGCACTGATCACAGCCTGGCTTCATGATGCTGTCGAGGACTCCGGCCTAGAGCCCGGAATGCTCTGCGCCCAGTTTGGAGAGCGTGTTCGCTCCGGGGTGATGTGGCTGACCTGCGCCGCGATCGAGGAGGGCGAGCCCCGCGACCAGCGCAAGGCCCGCGCCGTTAAGCAGTTGCGCCAGGCACCGGGCTGGGTTCAGACCATCAAGTGCGCCGATCTGGCCAGCAACCTTGCCTCCATTGCTGATCACGATCTGGCCTTTGCGCGTCATTACGTCCCGGAGTGCCGGGCTCTCTATGAGTCCCTTAACCAAGCCAGTCCGCCGGTGCGGATGCTTGCCGCCAAGGAGTTGGTGGCTGCCGAGGCGAAGTGCTTCGCAGTGGAGACGGATCCCCGGGGCACGCCTGCCTGAGGAGAGGCGCCGCTGCCTCGGAGGGCTCGATGGACCTCCCCTGTGTCAGC
>NZ_JAJNRD010000010.1:0-84972 GCF_022228055.1 Halorhodospira sp. 9621 | reverse complement strand
TACCCTCAGGCGGGCTCTTGGCGGGGTTCGCGGGAGGCGGCGTCGATGGCCTGCAGCAGATAGATGCCCAGTTCCACCTCGAGCCGGTCCAGCGACGTGGTGATGCCCAGGTCACGCAGCCGCGTCGTGGGCAGACCGGCATGGCCGCAGGGGTTGATGCGCTGGAAGGGGTTTAGGTCGTTGCTGACGTTCAGCGACAGCCCGTGATAGCTGCAGCCCCGGCGGACCCGGATCCCCAGCGCGGCTACCTTGGCCCCCTCCACGTAGACCCCCGGGGCGTCCTCACGGCGGCCTGAGGGGACCCCGTAGGCGGCGAGCAGCGAGATGACCGCCTGCTCCAGGGCGTGGACCAGGGTGCGTACCCCCAGGTTCCAGCGCCGCAGGTCGAGTAGGGGGTAGGCAACCAGTTGCCCCGGACCGTGCCAGGTGACCTGGCCGCCGCGGTCAGTGCGCACCACCGGCGTCTCGCCGGCATCGAGGATGTGCTCCGCGCGGCCCGCCTGGCCCAGGGTGTAGACCGGCGGGTGCTGGAGCAGCCAGAGCTCATCGGCCGTCGCGGCGCTGCGCTCGTCGGTGAAGGTGCGCATGGCGGACCAGGTGGCCTCGTAAGGCTGCTCACCCAGGTAGCGGGTATGGATGTGTTCGAGGGCGCAGGGCAAAAGGGCGGCCTCCTAGAGGGTCACCATGATGGCGTCATCGGCATTGAGCTCGCGGTAGAGCCCCTCGAGCTGGTCGCGGCTGTGGGCCTCGATGGTCACCGTTACCGACACATAGCGGCCGGTGCGGCTGCCGGTGGTGCGCACCTCGAGGATCGTAGCGTGGCCGGCGGCGATGCGCTCGACGCGCGTGGCCAGGTCGGCGCCGGCGTGTCCCATGGCCTTGACCCCGATCCGGCAGGGGAACTCCAGGGGCGTATTGTCGGCGTTGAATTCGCTCATGGCTGCCTCCCGCGGGCGGTTGCCTCACGCAGTCGGGTGAACCAGCCCCGCATGGCCGCGAACACCGGCCCGGGGCTGCCGTTGCCCACCGGGTCTCCGTCGATGCGCAGCACCGGGGCGACCTCCTTGGTGGCGCTCGACAGCCAGACTTCGTCCGCCGACCGCAGTTCGTCCAGGCCGATCGGGCGACACCGAAAGGGTAGCCCGTGCTGCTCGGCCAGCTCGAGGATTACTTCCCGCGTGATCCCGGGGAGCAGGCCGGGGTGAAGCGCCGGTGTCGCCAGCTCGCCGTCGCGGACGAGGAAGACCGTGCTCGCCGCACCCTCGGTGATCTGTCCATCGCGGTGCAGGATGGCCTCGTCGGCGCCGGCGGCGATGGCCTCCTGGCGCAGCAGCACATTGGGCAGTAGGGCTACCGCCTTGATGTCGCAGCGGGCCCAGCGCAGGTCCTCGCGCAGGGTGGCGTGCAGCCCGTCGGCAAAGGCACCGGCCGCCGGCAGCGGTGAGCTCATGACAAAGACGGTCGGCTCGCTGCGCCCGGGGAACTCGTGGGTGCGCCGCTCGGGGCAGCCCCGGGTGACCTGGAGGTAGAGCGACTGATCGCCGCCGCCGTTAGCCCGGCAGACCTGCTCGAAGACCTCCGTCCAGCCCCTTGGGGAGAGCGGATCGGCCAAGTCGATGGCCGCCAGTGAGTTGGCCAGCCGCCGCAGGTGCGCATCGAGCCGGAAGGGCACGCCACCGTAGCAGGGGATCACCTCGTAGACCCCGTCGCCGAAAAGAAAGCCGCGATCCAGGGGCGAGATCCGCGCCGAGGCGAGCGCCATCAGCTCGCCGTTGAGGTAGCAGGTCGCCGGATTGCCCATCGGCTACTCGAACTGCAGCCAGACCTGGTCGATCATGCGGCGCCAGAGGCCCCCCTCTTCGACGTCCTCCATGGCGATCAGCGGCTCCTCGTGGATCACGCTGCCGGCAAGCTCGATCTTCAGCGTGCCAATCTCCGTGCCAGCCGCCACCGGGGCGCGGATCTGGCCGTCGACGCTTACCGAGGCGGTGAGGTTGTCGTACTCTTGGCGGGGGATGGTCACGTAGAGATCGTCCGGGATGCCCAGGGCCACGGAGTCGACCTCGCCCATCCAGGCGCGCGCCTCGGTCAGCTGCTCGCCGGCGCTGTAGAGGCGGTGGGTCTCGAAGAAGCGGAAGCCGTAGTTGAGTAGCTGCAGGCTCTGCTGGGCCCGCGCATCCTCGCTTTCGGTACCGAGGACCACGGAGATCAGGCGCATGCCCCCGCGCTCGGCGGAGGTGACCAGGTTGTAGCCGGCGGAGCTGGTGTAGCCGGTCTTCAGCCCGTCGACGGTCTCGTCGCGCCAGAGCAGGCGGTTGCGGTTGTGCTGGTTGATCCCCGCGTACTCGAAGGAGCGCTGCGAGTACCAGTCGTAGAACTCGGGGAAGTCGTCGATCATGGCCCGGGCCAGGCGCGCCGTGTCCCTGGCCGTGGTGCGCATCTGCTCATGGGGCATGCCCGTGGCGTTGGTGTAACGGGTGTTCTCCATGCCCAGGCGGCTGGCGTACTGGTTCATGACCTGGGCGAAGGTGTCCTCGTCCCCGGCCACGTGCTCGGCCAGCGCCACGGCGGCGTCGTTGCCGGATTGCACGATCAGCCCCTGCAGCAGCTCGGCCACGGTGACTTCGTTGCCGACCTCCAGGAACATCCGCGATCCGCTGGAGCGCCAGGCGTTCTCGCTGACGGTAACCTTGTCCTCGAGTCCGATGTGCCCGTCAGCGAGCTCCTCGAAGACCACGTAGGCGGTCATGATCTTGGCCAGACTGGCCGGCTCCCAGCTCTCCTCGGGGTCGCGGTGGGCGAGGATGTAGCCGCTGTGCATGTCGACGAGCAGGTGGCTCGGTGCGCCGATGCTCGGCGGCGATGGCGTGGGGACCGATTCGACGATGGGCGTACCCCAGCGGTCGTCGGCGGTGGCAATGGGAAGGAGCCCGGCGGTCAGCAGGGCGGGGACGAGCAGTCGTAGGAGGGTTCGTCTCATCATCGGAATGGCGGCGGTCTCGACGGATGGCACAACGAGCTCTCATTGTAACGCGTTTGCGGGTGGGGGCGGGGGGGTTACGGGGTGATGCGGTAGTGATCGATCCCCGCCTCCTCCAGGGTCCGTTCTAGGCGGTCCACGTCGGCGAGGTTCTCCAGCGGCCCCAGGCGAACGCGGTGCAGCGGCCCCTCGGCCCCATCGATCTCCTCGACGGCCACTTCGGCTTCCGGGTCCAGTTCGCGAATCCGGGTCCGCATTCGCTCGGCGTTCTCGCGCTGGCCGAACACGCCGGTCTGCAGATGGATGGCGATCGGCTGGATCGCCCCGGCCTCGTCCAGCAGGCGGTCGGCGGTGCGCACCTGGACCGTTGCCGGGATGCCGGCGGAGGCGGGCGTGTCGCCGGAGTCGTTTTCGTCCTCGCGCTCCTCCCGTGCAGTGATCAGCTCCTCGATGGGATCGGGCTCGCGTTCATCGTCGACGCCGAAGGTCTCCACCGCCGGCGCATCGCCGACCTCGGCATCCGTGTTGTCGGCCTTGTCCCGCGGCGGATCGTCCGGGGTCACCACGCGGATCTTCACCGGGGCCGTGCCTTGATCGGCCACGTCCAGGCGCACCGCGGCGGCATAAGACAGATCCAGGATGCGCTCGTCGGGGTCGACGAAGGGGCCCCGGTCGTTGACCTTGACCACCGCCCGGCGGTCGTTTTCCAGGTTGGTGACCTCCACCCAAGTGGGCAGCGGAAGCTCGCGGTGGGCGGCGGTCATGGCGTACATGTCGTAGGGGGTGCCGCTGGAGGTGCGCCGGCCGTGGAACTTGGTCCCGTACCAGGAGGCGCGCCCGCGCTGGGTGAAGCCCTCGGCCTCTTCCCGGCTCATGGTGTGGTAGGTCTCGCCGAAGACCTCGTACTGGTTGGGATTGCCGTAGCGGCTCGGCGGCACGTCCTGCGGTACGGCGTCGGGCAGGCGGGCGAGTTCCTCGGGGTCGCGATCCGAGGGCCCGTCGGTGGCAACCCGTTCGGCCGGGTCCTCATCCGGACGGGGCGGTGGCAGGTCGCGCTCCGGGGCGGCGCAGCCGGCGATCAGTGCTACGCCGCTGGCCGTAGTGAGCAGCACCGTGGCAAGCGGCCTCACTCGGGTTGCCCCCCGGCAATGGCCTCGGCCAGCTGGTAGACGGCCATGGCGTAGAGGGCGCTGTGGTTGTAACGGGTCAGGACGTAGAAGTTCTGCAGCGTCAGCCACAGCTGCGGGCCGCTTTCGCCCTCAAGTTCGATGAGCGCCGCCGGGGTGTCGCCGTCGAGCGACTCCGGCACCTCGACCCCCAGCGCCTCCAGCTCGGCGACGGTCTTTCGGGCGGGCACGGGGCGGTTGGTGTCGGCCAGCGCCTGCTGCCAGTCTGCGCCCTCGGCCTCCACCCGGCGGGCTACCGGCGCGCCGGGCTCCCAGCCGTGCCGGGCCAGGTAGTGGGCGGCGCTGCCGGCGGCATCCGCCGGGTTGTCGATCAGGTCGCGGCGCCCGTCGCCGTCCTGATCCACGGCGTAGGCGCGGTAGCTCGACGGGATGAACTGCGCCTTACCCAGGGCGCCGGCGTAGGAGCCGGTGGGCTCCGTGGGGTCCCACTCGTTCTCGTGGCTGAGCAGTAGGTAGGCCTCCAGCTCGTCCCGGAAGAAGCCGGCACGCGGGTGGTCGGAGAAGCCCAGCGTGCTCAGGGCGTCGAGGACCCGGTGGTCGCCGCGGCGTTGGCCGTAGTAGCTCTCCACGCCGAGGATGGCCAGGATCACCGGCTCGGGCACGCCGTGCTCGTCGCTGACCTCGGCAAGCATTCGGCGGTGCTCGGATCCGTAGTCGCGGCCGGCAGCAATGCGCTCTTCGGTGAGGAAGATCCCGCGGTACTCGTGCCAGGGGAGTCCTTCGGCCGGGGCGGCGATGCGCTCGAGCACCCGCTCATCGTGCTCGGCGGCGGCGAGCACCGCGCGCAGGTGCTCGGCGTCCAGGTCGTGGCGCTCGGCCACTTGATCGGCGAAACGCTCGCGCTCGGTGGTGGTGGCGGTGGCAGTGCCGAGCAGCGCACTGGCGCACAGCAGTGCCACGGTGGCGTGACGGAGGCGTTGGTTCATGACCGGCTGCAGGCCCTCACGACCAGAGACGACGGTGGGTGTGAATGGCCATGAGAATACCGAAAGCCGCCATGATGGTCACCAGTGACGAGCCGCCGTAGCTGACCAGCGGCAACGGCAGACCGACCACAGGCAGCAGCCCCGAGACCATCCCGGCGTTGACCAGGACGTAGATAAAGAACGTCAGCGAGATGCTGCCGGCGAGCAGACGGCTGAAGTTGTCCTGAGCGCGGGCGGCGATGTAGAGGCCGCGGCCGACGATGATCAGATAGACGGCGAGCAGCTGCGCCACGCCCATCAGGCCGAACTCCTCGGCCACCACCGCCAGCACGAAGTCGGTGTGGCGTTCAGGAATGAACTCCAGGTGCGCCTGGGAGCCGTTGAGCCAGCCCTTGCCGAACAGCCCGCCGGAGCCGATGGCGATCTTCGACTGGATGATGTGGTAGCCCGCGCCGAGGGGGTCGTTCTCGGGGTTGAGGAAGGTCAGTACCCGGGCGCGCTGGTAGTCGTGCATGACGAAGAACCACAGCAGCGGTGCCGCGGCGCCGGCTCCGGCGACGCCGCCCAGGATCCACCGCCACCCCAGGCCGGCCAGGAAGAGGATGAAGAAGCCTGAGGCCGCCACCAGCACGGCGGTGCCCAGGTCCGGCTGGACGGCGATCATCCCGACCGGCGCGGCGATCAGCACCAGCGCCAGCATCACGCGCCGCGGGCGGGGCGGGATGTCGTGATCGGCCAGCAGCCAGGCGAGCATCAGCGGCAGGGCCAGTTTCATCAGCTCGGCCGGCTGGAAGCGCATGAAGCCGAGGTCGATCCAGCGCTGCGCCCCCTGACCGATGACGCCCATGACCATCACCGCGGCCAGCAGCGCCATGCCCACGCCGAAGACCCAAGGTGCCCAGCGGCGCAGGGTGCGCGGCGGAATCTGCGCGCAGGCGAATAGCGCCAGGAAGCCGAAGGAGACGCGGATGACCTGGTTCCGGGTCTGGTCCCAGTCCTCGCCGAAGGCGCTGTATAGGACTGCCACGCCGAAGGCGGCGACAGCGGCCAACGCGGTCAGCAGCACCCCGTCGAGGTGTAGTCGCGACTGCAGGAACGAGAGCCGGACACCAACCCCCTGGCTGCCGGGCAGGGCGCTTGTGCTCATGGCATCAGCTCCATCGGGGCCTCTTCCTCGTCCTCGACCTCGCTCTCGTCGATGCGGCCGGCCTCCAGGTCCTCGAGGAAGGCGTAATCTTCGGTCAGCCAGACATCGGTAACGGCGCGGGCCACCGGGGCCGCTGCGGCACCGCCGCCGCCCTCGGCGTTCTCGACCACCACGACCACGGCGATCTCCGGATCCTCCGCTGGCGCGAAACCGATGAACAGGGCGTGACTGCGCAGATGCTCGGGGATCTCCTCCTCGTCGTCGTCCTCGCGGCTCTCGGTGACCTGCGCGGTACCGGTCTTGCCGGCCAGGCTGTAGTCCAGATCGTCGCCGATCAGCCGCGCCGTGCCGCGGGGGTGCTCGACGGCGGCTCGCATGGCCTCGGTAGTGAGCTCCCAGTGCTCCGGGTCGTTCAGCTCGATGCGTTCCTGGGGGGTGCTAGCGGCGGTTCGCGACTCGTGTCCCGCTTCGCCATCGCGGATCGTCTGGACCAGGCGCGGTTCGACGATGCGTCCCTGGTTCGCCAGGATGGCGGTGGCCCGGGCCAGCTGCATGGGCGTGGTGCTGAAGTAGCCCAGGCCGATGCCGGTAATCACGGTCTCGCCGTGGTACCAGCCGCCGCCCAGGGCACGGCGCTTCCAGTCGCGGTTGGGGAGGATCCCGCTGCGTTCGCCGGAGGTGTCCACCCGGGTCGGCGTGCCGAAGCCGAACGGCTCGAGGAACGCGGACATCCGATCGATCCCGAGGCGGAAGGCGGTGTCGTAGAAGAAGACGTTGCACGACTCGGCCACCGCCCGGACAAAGTCGGTATCCCCGTGCCCCCAGTCCCGCCAGCAGCGGAAGGGTTCGTCGCGGCCCTCCACGTGATAGCTGCCGTCGCAGTGGATCTCAGTATCCGGGCGGATGACGTCATGTTCCAGGGCGGCCAGGCCGACGAAGGGCTTGATGGTGGAGGCCGGCGGATAGAGCCCGCGGATCGGGCGGTTGATCAGCGGTTGCCAGCCAGTGTCCTCCAGCTCCTGGAAGCGCTCCCGGCTCATGCCGCGGACGAACTTGTTGGGGTCGTAGTGCGGACGGCTGGCCATGGCCAGGATGTCGCCGCTGTCCGGGTCCAGGGCCACCACCGCCCCGCGCTGATCGCCCAGGGCGCGCTCTGCGGCGTCCTGCAGATCGATGTCTAGGGTCAGGATGAGGTCGTCGCCGGATCGCGGCGGGTGGCGGTCGAGGGTGCGTAGCACGCGGCCGGCGGCGTTGGTCTCCACACGCTCGACGCCCACCTCACCGTGGAGGACCTGTTCGTAGGCGTGCTCGATCCCGCTCTTACCGATGTGATTGGTCCCGCGGTAGGCAGTGCGGTCGATGCGGCGCAGGTCCCGGGCGGTGATGCGCCCGACGTAGCCCACGGCGTGACTCCCGGTCTGGCCCTGCGGGTAGTGGCGTACCAGCCGGGCATCCACCTCCAGGCCGGGGAAGCGGTGGCGGTGGACGGCGAGCTTGGCCACTTCCTCCTCGTCCAGTCGGGTGCGCAGCGGCAGGGCCTCGAAGTGACGGGAGTTGTTCAGGCGGTTGAGGAAGCGCTCGCGCTGGGCCTCAGTGATCTCGATGATCTCGCCGACCTCGTCGAGCATGGTGTCGATGTCCGGGACGCGCTCCGGGGTCGCCACCAGCTGGTAAGAGGGGCGGTTTTCCGCAAGGATGGCGCCATTGCGATCGAGGATCTGGCCGCGACTCGGCGGGATCGCGTTGACCTTGATGCGGTTCTCCTGGGAGAGGGTGGCGTAGTGATGGTGATCGACCACCTGCAGGCGCACCATCTGGGTCATCAGCCCGGCGACCACGAGGATGCACAACACGCCGGCCACCACGATCCGTCGCCGGATCCTGGAGGCGTCCTGTTGCTGATCGCGAATGGAAAGGCTCACCAGCTACCTCATTGCCCGCCGTTCCCGCCGGTGTCACTGCACCTGGAAGCGGCGCCGCACCCCCCTCATGATGTGAAAGACCATCGGCCAGATGGCAGCGCCAACCAGGATCGCAGCCCACGCCTGCCAGTCCGGTGCCGGCCGTCCGATGATGCCGTTGATCCAGAGGATCACCAACTGCGCCACCAGCAGCAGCCCGAGCACGACCAGCGCCTGCTGCCAGACCGGCACCAGGCGCAGGTGCTGGTGCAGCCGCAGCGCCAGGAAGGCGATCAGGGCGAAGGCCAGGGCGTGCTGCCCGAGCAGGGTCCCGAGCAGGGCGTCCTGGAACAGCCCGGCCAGCCACCCGACGCCGACGCCCACGCGCTCGGGCAACGCCAGGCTCCAGTAGAGCAGGATCAGCGCCGTCCACTCCGGGCGGAACTCCTGCGCCCAGCCCGGCATGGGTACGATGGTCAGCATCAGGGCCATGATGAAGCTGAGCAGGATCACCCCGCCCCCATTGCGTGGCCGATGACCCGTCAAGACTCGTCCTCGCTCTTGTCGTCGGCGGCCCCGGCGTCGTCCTCGGCGCCGGGCGTATCCGGGTCGTCGGCCACGGAGACCAGCAGCAGCTTGCGGCTGCGGTCGAGTTCCGCGGCCGGCCGGGCGGTCACCCGCGCGAAGGGCTCGCCGGCCTCCACCTCCACCGAGGTGACCTCGGCGACCGGGTAGCCGCGTGGGAAGGCGCCGCCAAGCCCGGAGGCGGTGAGCAGATCACCCTCGCGGATGTCGGCGTTGCCCGGCACGTTGGCCAGCTCCAGTCGCTGCGGGTCGCCGCTGCCCAGAGCCACGGTGCGCAGCCCGTTGCGATGGTTCTCCACCGGGATGGCGTGGCTTGGGTCGGAGATCAGCCGCACGCTGGCCGAGCGGGGTCCGACCCGGTCCACCTGGCCCATGACCCCGTTGGCATCCAGGACCGGCTGGCCGACGAACACCCCCTGACTGGCACCGCGGTCGATCTCGACCAGGTGGGTGTGGGGGTCGAGCTCGACGCGCATCAGCTCGGCGATGGCCACCTCGGTCTCGAGCCGTTCCGAGGAGCCGAGCAGCTCGCGCAGGCGCTCGTTCTCCCGCTCCAGGGCCTGCATGCGCTGGAGCCGCTCCTGGTACGCCAGGTGCCGGTCGCGCAGCTGGCGGTTTTCCTCCATGATCTGATGGCGTGTGGCCAGCCGCTCGGAGACCCGTTCCGCGATGGAGAAGGGGGCGTCGACGACGAACCGCAGCGGATACACCACCCCGGAGACGGTCTCGCGGACCGGCTCGACGAGGTGCTCGCGGTGGTCCAGGCTCATGAGCAGGATCGAGACCGTGGCCAGCAGCACCAGGCGCACGGTGGCCGACGGACCCTGTGTGAATAACGGCTTAATGGTTCACCGAGCCTCGCAGCGTCAGCTTGCGGAGCCTGCCAGTCTAACGCAGGCCCCACCCGGGTTTGCAGCTGCGGTGGTTCGTCTATTCGCTGACGAACAGATCGGCGCCCCGTTCGTCCATGAGCTCCAGGGCCCGGCCACCGCCACGGGCGACACAGGTCAGCGGCTCGTCGGCGACGACCACCGGCAGCCCGGTCTCCTCCATGATCAGCCGGTCGAGGTTGCGCAGCAGCGCACCGCCGCCAGTGATCACGATACCGCGCTCGGCAACGTCGGCGCCGAGTTCCGGCGGCGTCTGTTCCAGAGCGGTCTTGAGCGCCGAGACGATCCCGGACAGCGGCTCCTGGAGCGCCTCGAGGATCTCATTGGAGTTCAGGGTGAAGCTGCGCGGCACGCCCTGCGCCAGGTTGCGGCCGCGGACCTCGATCTCGTTGACCTCGGTATCGGGGAAAGCGGTACCGATCTCCTGTTTGATGCGCTCGGCGGTGGCTTCTCCGATGAGGATCCCGTAGTTGCGACGGACGTAGTTGACGATGGCTTCGTCGAAGCGATCGCCGCCGAGGCGGACCGAGGCGGAGTAGACGATGCCGTTGAGCGAGAGCACCGCGACCTCCGAGGTGCCGCCGCCGACATCGAGCACCATCGAGCCGCTGGCCTCGTCGACGGGCATGTTGGCGCCGATCGCCGCCGCCATCGGCTCCTCGATCAGGTGCACCTCACGCGCCCCGGCGCCGGCCGCCGACTCGCGGATGGCCCGGCGCTCGACCTGCGTGGAGCCGCACGGCACGCAGACGAGCACCCGCGGGCTGGGCTTGAAGAAGCGGGCCTCATGCACTTTCTTGATAAAGTGCTGGAGCATCTTCTCGGTCACCGTGAAGTCGGCGATGACGCCGTCCTTCAGGGGCCGGATGGCGCGGATCGTCCCCGGGGTGCGCCCGAGCATGCGCTTGGCCTCGGCGCCGACCGCCGCGATGCGCTTGCTGCCGCCGTCGCGATCCTGCTGGATGGCGACCACCGACGGCTCGCTCAGGACGATGCCCTGACCGCGCAGGTAGATCAGCGTGTTGGCCGTGCCAAGATCGATGGATAGATCGTTGGAGAAGAGTCCGCGGATACCCTTAAACATGCCCAGCGTTCCTAAGGTCGAAGGTGGCTCAATCTAGCAGTGCCCCGGGGTTTGGGCAAGCTCGGGGCTATGGTAGGTTTTACGGTTGCTATCGCGCCAGTTATGGGGAGAAAGGCTCTATGGCCATCGAGGCAGATGAGGTGCAGCAGATCGCGCACCTGGCCCGCATCCGGATCGACGACGGGGCGGTTTCCGGGTACGCCCGCGACCTGACGGGGATCCTGGAGTTCGTCGAGCAGATGGCAAGCGTCGATACCGAGGGCGTCGAGCCTATGGCCCACCCTTGGGATGCCACGCAGCGCCTGCGCCCGGACGAGGTCACCGAGCCCAACCTGCGCGATCACTATCAGTCCGGGGCGCCGGCCGTCGAGGCCGGCCTGTACCTCGTCCCCCGCGTCGTCGAGTAACGGAAGCCGAACACCCATGCACCAGAAGACCGTTGCCGAGATCTCCGCGGCGTTGCACGCCGGAGAAGTCTCCAGCCGTGAACTCACCGATGCCCTGCTCAAGCGCATCGAGACGTACGACCCCGGGCTCAACAGCCTGATCACCGTCACCGCCGAGCAGGCCCGAGCTGCCGCGGACGCCGCCGACGCCCGGCTGCGCGCCGGCGAGGCCGGGCCACTGACCGGCGTGCCGCTGGTCCACAAGGACATCTTCTGTACCGACGGGGTGGCGACCACCTGCGGCTCGCGCATGCTTGAGCCGTTTCGTGCGCCGTACGACGCCACCGTGGTGCGGCGTCTGGCCGAGGCCGGCGTGGTCATGCTCGGCAAAGCCAACATGGACGAGTTCGCCATGGGGTCGTCCAACGAGACCAGCTACTTCGGTCCGGTGCGCAACCCCTGGGACCTGGACGCGGTCCCCGGCGGCTCCTCCGGCGGCTCGGCCGCCGCTGTGGCGGCGCGCCTGGCCCCGGCTGCCACGGGGACCGACACCGGCGGCTCGATCCGGCAGCCGGCGGCACTCTCCGGGATCTGCGGACTCAAGCCCACCTACGGCCGCGTTTCGCGCTACGGCATGGTGGCCTTCGCCTCCAGCCTCGATCAGGCCGGGCCGTTCGCACGCACTGCCGAGGACCTGGCGCTGCTGCTTGGTCCGATGGCCGGCCTGGACGAGCGCGACTCGACCAGCGTCGACCATGTGGTGCCCGACTACAGCGAGTCGCTCAACCGCTCAATCAAGGGGCTGCGCATCGGCGTACCGCGGGAGTTCTTCGGCGAGGGGCTCGATCCCGACGTCCGCTCCCGGGTCGAGGCCTCCCTGCAGGTGCTTGAGGGCGAGGGCGCCGAACTCGTCGAGGTGCAGCTGCCCAACATGGAGCTGGCCCTGCCGGCCTACTACGTCATCGCGCCGGCCGAGGCCTCGTCCAACCTGGCGCGCTTTGACGGCGTGCGTTTCGGCCACCGTTGCGCTGACCCGCAGGATCTGGAGGATCTCTACAAGCGCAGCCGTGCCGAGGGCTTCGGCGACGAGGTCCAGCGCCGCATTCTGGTTGGCACCTACGCGCTGTCCGCCGGCTATTACGACGCCTATTACCGCAAGGCGCAGCAGATCCGCCGCCTGGTGGCGGACGACTTCCGCCAGGCGCTGGAGCAGGTCGACGTGCTGGCCGGCCCCACCTCGCCGACCCCGGCCTTCGATCTGGGCGAGCGCGCCGATGACCCGGTGCAGATGTATCTCTCCGACATCTACACCCTCGGGGTGAACCTCGCCGGCCTGCCCGGCCTGTCGGTCCCCGCCGGCTTCTCGCGCGGCCGGCCCGTGGGGCTGCAGCTGATCGGCGGCTACTTCGACGAAGCCCGGCTGCTGAACGTCGGGCACAAGTACCAACAGGTTACGGACTGGCACAAGCAGGTCCCTGAAGGGTTCGAGTAGATGCGGGGCGACCCCGGATACCCTGGAACCAACGCCCGCGTCCGCTCGACGCGCCCAAAGCCTACGGAGCGACCGCACCCATGAAGTGGGAAACCGTCATCGGTCTCGAGATCCACGCGCAGCTCGCGACCCGCACCAAGATCTTCTCCGGCGCGCCGACCGCCTACGGCGCCGAGCCGAACACCCAGGCCTGTCCGGTGGACCTCGGCATGCCCGGGGTGCTGCCAGTGCTCAACCGCGAGGTGGTGCGCATGGCCATCAAGTTCGGCCTGGCCGTCGGGGCGCGCATCGCGCCGCGGTCGGTCTTTGCGCGCAAGAACTACTTCTACCCCGATCTGCCCAAGGGTTATCAGATCTCGCAGTACGACCTGCCCATCGTCGAGGGTGGTCAGCTGGACATCGAACTCGAGGACGGCGTCGGCAAGCGCATCGGCATCACCCGTGCCCACCTCGAGGAGGATGCCGGCAAGTCCCTGCATGAGGATTTCCACGGCATGACCGGGGTGGATCTCAACCGCGCGGGGACGCCGCTGATGGAGATCGTCTCGGAACCGGATCTGCGCTCGCCGGCCGAGGCCGCCGCCTACATGAAGAAGCTCCACGCCCTGGTGCGCTACCTGGAGATCTGCGACGGCAACATGCAGGAAGGTTCCTTCCGCTGCGACGCCAACGTCTCGGTGCGTCCGGCCGGGCAGCAAGCCTTCGGCACCCGCGCCGAACTCAAGAACCTCAACTCCTTCCGCTTCGTCGAGCGGGCCCTCGAGTACGAAGTCGAGCGGCAGATCGATCTGCTCGAGTCCGGCGGTGAAGTCGTCCAGGAAACCCGCCTCTACGACGTCGACAAGGGCGTCACCCGCTCCATGCGCACCAAGGAGGAGGCCAACGACTACCGCTACTTCCCGGAGCCGGACCTGCTCCCCGTGGAGGTGGACTCGGCACTGGTCGAAGAGGTGCGCGAGACCCTGCCCGAACTGCCGGACGAGAAGCGCCGGCGCTTCGAGGAGGAGTACGGCCTGCCGGCCTACGACGCCGGCGTGCTGACCGCCACCCGGGACATGGCCGATTACTTCGAGCACGCGGTCAGCGAGTCCGGCGGCTTCGCCAAGCGCACTGCCAACCTGCTGATGAGCGAGCTGCTCGCCTACCTCAACAAGGATGGTCGGGAGATCGGCGACTCGCCGGTCACCCCGGAGATGCTCGGCAAGCTGGTGGCCCGGGTCGAGGACGAGACCCTCTCGAGCCGTGGCGCCAAGGATGTCTTCGAGGCCATGTGGGCCGGCGAGGGCGAGCCGGACGAGGTGATCGAGAGTAAGGGCCTCAAGCAGGTCACCGACACCTCGGCCATCGAGGCCCTAGTCGACGAGGCCATCGCCAACAACCCGAAGCAGCTCGAGCAGTACCGTGCGGGCAAGGAGAAGCTCTTCGGCTTCTTCGTCGGGCAGGTCATGAAGGCCTCCGGCGGCAAGGCCAACCCGCAGCAGGTCAACGAGCTACTCAAGAGAAAGCTGGACGGATCGTGAGCGACGCCAGTCAACGCTTCATCTTCGAGAACGCGGACGTACGCGGCGAGATCGTGCAGCTGGATCAGGTGTTCGCCGCCGTTCGTGAGCACCACGACTACCCGCCGGCGGTGGCGCGTCTACTCGGCGAAGCCATGGCTGCGGCGGCGCTGATGTGTGCCACCATCCGCTCCGACGGTGTGCTCAGCCTCCAGGTCGAGGGGGGCGAGGGCGCGGCGGTGTCCATGCTGCTGGCCCAGGTGGACGCCTCCGACGGGACCCTCCGCGGAACCGCCCGTTACGAGGGCGAACCCGCCCGCGGCGGCCTCGCCGAGCTGTGCGCCGGCGGCCGCCTGGCCATCACCATCGAGCCGGAGGAGGGGCAGCGCTATCAGGGCGTAGTCGGCATCGATGACGGTGGTCTGGCGGCCACGCTGGAAGCCTACTTCCGGGATTCCGAGCAGCTGCCCACCCGCTTGCACCTGGCCTGCGACGGCCGGCGGGCCGGTGGGCTGCTGCACCAGCGGCTGCCCGCCAGTGGCGGCACGCAGCCCACCGAGGCGGATCCCGACGCCTGGGATCGCATCGGCTACCTGGCCGAGACGCTGACCGATCGCGAGCTGCTCGAGCGGCCGGCGCACGATGTCCTGCACCGGCTTTTCCATCAGGAGACCGTGCGCGTCTTCGAGCCGCGCACGCTCGCCTTCCGGTGTCGCTGCTCGGCCGGCCGCATCGCCTCCATCCTCCGCGGTCTCGGCCGCGAGGAGGTCGAGCAGGTGCTCGCCGAGGAGGGTGTGGTCGAGGTGCGCTGCCAGTTCTGCGGCGCCACCTACAGCTACGACCGGGTCGATGTGGCGCAGGTGCTCAGCGACGCCAACGCTGCCCCGGGCAGCGATAGCTACCACTGACTGGGGTCTACGCCGCGTCGGCGCAGACCGGGCAGTGGGGGTCGGCGTTCACGGTCAGTGTGCGCAGGCGCATGCGCAGGGCGTCGATCAGCAGCAGGCGGCCGAAGAGGGGGTCGCCGGCGCCGGAGAGGATCTTGATCGCCTCCACCGCCTCGAGGGTCCCTGCCACGCCGGGCAGGGGGCCGAGCACCCCGCTTTCGCTGCAGGTCAGCTGCGGCTCATCCCCTTCGGCGTAGATGCAGCGGTAGCAGGGTCGTCCGCCGGGGCGGAAGGCGGTGACCTGCAACTCCCAACGGATCACCGCGGCACTGACCAGCGGCCGCTGTGCCGCCACGCAGGCGGCGTTGAGGGCGAAGCGGGTGGCGAAGTTGTCGGTGGCGTCGATGACCACGTCGGCAGCGGCCACCTCAGCGCTCAGGCGCCCGCCCTCGAGGTGCTCCTGCAGCGGCGAGAGGGTGATCTCCGGGTTGCGAGCGGCGACGGCCCGCGCCGCTGAGGTCGCTTTGGGCTGGCCGATGGCGTCGTGGCGGTGGGCGATCTGGCGCTGCAGGTTGGACAGGTCCACGGTGTCGTCATCGGCGATGCGCAGTTCGCCCACCCCGGCGGCCCCGAGGTAGAGGGCCAGCGGCGAGCCCAGCCCGCCGGCGCCCACGATCAGCGCCCGGCTGCCGGCCAGGCGCTGCTGCCCGGCAATATCGAGCTCCGGCAGCATGATCTGCCGGCTGTAGCGCAGCAGCTGCTCGTCGTTCACGGTCGTCTCCCCAGCGTCAGTCGCTCGAGTCCGGCCAGGTCGCGCTCGGTGCGCACCTGTTCCAGCCCGGCGGCGGCGAACAGCCCGCGCACGGCCTCGCCCTGGGCAGCGCCGTGCTCGAGCATCAGCCAGCCGCCCCGGGCCAGCTCTCCGGCAGCCGGTGCAAGCAGGCTGCGGATAGCTGCCAGCCCGTCGCAGCCGGCGGCCAGCGCCTCGCGCGGCTCGTGCCCGAGGCCGCCGTTGGTCCACTCCGGAGCGGTGGTCTCGACGTAAGGTGGGTTGCTGGCGATGACCTGGAAGGGGCCGGCCGGCACCCCCTCGTCCCAGTCACCGGCGATCAGCTCCACGCTCGTCAGTCCCAGGCGTTGCCGGTTCTCCCGCGCCACGGCCAGGGCAGCCTCGCTGCGCTCGGTGGCGGTGATCCGGGCGTCGGGGCGTTCGCTGGCCACCGCCAGGGCGATGGCGCCGCTGCCGGTGCCCAGCTCGAGCAGGCTGCCCCCGGCGGGCAGGCAAGCCAGGGCCTGCTCGACCAGGTGTTCGGTCTCGGGGCGGGGCACAAGGACTGCCGGGGTCACCGTCAGCGACAGGTCGCGGAACTCGCAGCGGCGCAGCAGGTAGGCCGCGGGCTCACCGGCGGCCCGACGGGTGAGCAGGTTCCGGTAGGCGTCGATGGTCGCGGTGGGGACCGGGCGCTCGGGGAAGGCGAACAGGTGGCTGCGGCCGACACCGAGGACCTCGGCGAGAAGCAGCTCGGCATCAAGCCGCCCCGACGCGCTCGACGCCCGCAGCGCATCGATGCCCTCGCGCAGCGCCTGGCCGATGCTCCGCCCTGCCTCGCTCACCGGCCCTCCCGCAGGGGTCTCGCCGCTCAGCCGCGCCCGGCGGTGGCGCCCGGGATGCTGCGCTCTTCGAGCATCACCGGGATGCCGTCATCCACCCGGTAGATACGGCTGCCGTTGTCGGTGATCAGGCCCTCGTCCAGTGGCGCGTCCACCACCGTGTCGTCCAGGTAGCGGGCCTGCCCCTCGGCGATGTGGCGATTGAGCGCCTCCAGCTCCTGCGCCGAGAGCGGCTGCAGGGGGCGCTTGGTGATCGGGCAGCAGAGGATGTCGAGTAGTTTGCGATCCATGGACGGGAGTATACCACTCTCAAGGTTCCTGCTGGCCTGCCGTTGGAACAGGGTGAGGCCTATGGCAAACGAGCAGCGGGGAGAGTGCAATGCCGGGATGGTGTGGCGATGTGTCCGGTGCCTGGCTCGAGGCCCCCGAGAGCATCCCGGGTGTGCCAGAGGAGACCGAGCGGCGCTGTTCCTTCTGCGGGCACGATGAGCAGGTCGCCGGGCCGCTGATCGGCGGCGAGGCGGCGTTTATCTGCGAGCACTGCATCGCCAGCTGCAACGAAGCGCTGGAGGCCGATCGCGAGCGCCGGCAGCAGCGGATCCTCGCCTCCCTGCCGGTGCCCCGGTCGCTGCGCCGCTATCTGGATCACTACGTCGTCGGTCAGGAGCAGGCCAAGAAGGTCCTCTCGGTCGCCGTCTACAACCACTACAAACGCCTGGTCGCTGCCGCCCGCGGCGAGTCGGTGCAGCTGGGCAAGAGCAACATCCTGCTTGTCGGCCCCAGCGGCACCGGCAAGAGCCACCTGGCCGAGTGCCTGGCGCGCTGCGTCGAGGTCCCCTTCGTGAGCGTTGACGCCACCACGCTGACCGCCTCCGGCTACGCCGGCGAGGATGTCGAAGCGGTGATCGGGCGGCTGCTCGCGGCCTGTGACGCCGATCCGGAGCGGGCTGCGCGGGGCATTGTCTACATCGACGAGATCGACAAGCTCGCCGCCCGGGGTGGGGTCGAAGGCGGACCCGATTTGGCCGGCGAGGGGGCGCAGCAGGCGTTGCTCAAGCTGCTCGAAGGGCGCCGGGTGACGGTCTCCAGCGCCGGGTGCCAGGGCAGCCCGGTTACCGTCGATACCGGCCAGATCCTGTTCATCTGCGGCGGCGCCTTCGAGGGCCTGGAGGCCCTCGCCGCCGAGCGCCCGGGTGCGGGTTTCACCGCTGCCGCCACTGGCCCGGCGGCGCCCATGGCCCATCGCGCCGCTGCGCTGCAGCGTTTCGGCCTGGTCCCCGAGCTGGTTGGTCGCCTGCCGGTGGTCGAGTGCCTGCAGCCGCTATCCACCGAGCACTTAATCCGTATCCTGACCGAGCCGCGCAACGCCCTAATCCGTCAATACCAGCTCCTGTTCGCCCGCGACGGCTGTGAGCTCGAGATCACCGCCGACGGCCTTGAGGCGGTGGCGCGGCGGGCGCAGGCGCGGGGCACCGGGGCCCGCGCCCTGCGTGCAGTGCTCGAGGAGGTGCTCCTCGAGCCGATGTTCTCCGTCCCCGCTGCCGGCGGCGAGGTGGTGCGGCTGGTCATCGACGCCGCCGCCGTGCACGGCGGTTCGCCCGGCTACTACTGGCGGGCCGCGGTGCGGCACGCGGTCTAAAGCTCCTTGATGGTCTGAGTCAAGCGCGATTACTATTGATCGGCTAGCCATTCACCACCCGCCGGCGGGCGGGGCGACTCGAGACCGACATGCAAGAGAGCGATAACGTCAACGACGTCAACGTAGCCAACGGTGAGCGTCTTCCGACTCCGGCTGAGATCAAGGCCGAGGTCCCGCTGACGGATGCCGCCCGGCAGACCGTGCTGGAGGGGCGTCAGGCCCTGCGGGATATCCTCGATGGCAAGGATCAGCGCGTGTTCGCCGTGGTCGGGCCGTGCTCCATCCACGACCCCGAGGCGGCGCTCGACTATGCGCGGCGGCTCAAGGCGCTGCACGATGAGCTCAGCGACCACATCTACGTGGTCATGCGGGTGTATTTCGAGAAGCCGCGTACCACCACGGGCTGGAAGGGCCTGATCAACGATCCGGATATGGACGACTCGTTCCGGATTGACAAGGGTCTGCGCATGGGGCGCGAGCTGCTGCGCGAGATCGCCGCCATGGGGTTGCCCACGGCCACCGAGGCCCTCGACCCCTACGCGCCGCAGTATTACGGCGATCTGGTCTCTTGGACCGCCATCGGCGCCCGCACCACGGAGTCCCAGACCCACCGCGAGCTGGCCAGCGGCCTCTCCACTCCGGTGGGGTTCAAGAACGCCACCGACGGCAGCCAGACGGTGGCGATCAACGCCCTGCAATCGGCAGCGTCGCCCCACAGCTTCCTGGGCATCGATCAGGAGGGGCGCATCACGGTCATCCGGACGCGCGGCAACCAGTACGGCCATGTCGTGCTGCGCGGCGGCTCGCAGCCGAACTACGACTCGGTGAGCATCCGCCTTTGCGAACAGGCTCTGGAGAAGGCCGGCATGCCGCAGCGCGTGGTGGTCGACTGCAGCCACTCCAATTCCAACAAGGACCCGGCGCTGCAGTCGATGGTCCTCGAGGATGTCATCCGTCAGATCCGCGAGGGCAACCGCTCGATCGTCGGGGTGATGCTCGAGAGCAATATCGGATGGGGCAGCCAGAAGCTCGGTGCCGACCCGGGCACGCTGGACTACGGGGTGTCCATCACCGATGCTTGCATCGACTGGGAGACCACCGAACAGGTCCTCCGGGAGGCCGCAGGGCAGCTGCGCGGCAGCCTGCGCGAGCGCGCACTGCTGTAGTTGACTCTGCGCAAATGCTGATGTATTTCTCTCGGGCTAGTGCTCTGGCGAGCACAGCCCGAGCGCTTCGCTGAGGGCGGCGAGGGCCGCAAAGGGAGGAGGACGCGGTATGGCTCCGACGAGACACGCGATGCCGGTCAAGGGCTTTGAGCCGTATCAGGCCGGCGAGACCGAAGAGTACATGAGCGACGAGCAGCTGGAGCACTTCCGACAGCTGCTTCTGGCGTGGAAGCGCGAACTCCAGGAGGAGGTGGAGCGCACCGTTCACCACATGCGCGACGACGCCAACAACCACGCCGACCCGTCGGACCGGGCGACCCAGGAGGAAGAGTTTGCCCTGGAGCTGCGGGCCCGGGACCGGGAGCGCAAGCTGATCCGCAAGATCGATCAGGCGCTGGAGAGCATCCGCACGGGCGACTACGGCTACTGCGAGCAGTGCGGGGTCGAGATCGGCCTGCGTCGGCTTGAGGCGCGCCCGACAGCGACCATGTGCATCGACTGCAAGTCGCTGGAGGAGATCCGCGAGCGCCAGCGCGTGGCCTAGATCACGCGCTGCGCCGCGGTTTCATCAGCCGGAGTCCTCGGCGATCTCGGCGAGGGCTTCGGCCTGGTGCTCCTGGATCAGTCCATCCAGGAGTTCATCCATCCCCCCTTCCATGATCTGCTCGATCTTGTAGAGCGTCAGCCCGATGCGGTGGTCCGTCACCCGGCCCTGCGGGAAATTGTAGGTCCGGATCCGCTCTGAGCGATCCCCCGACCCCACCGCCAGGCGGCGCTGTTCGCTGCGCTCCGACTGCTGCCGGGCCCGCTCCTGCTCGTTGAGGCGCGCCTGGAGCAGCGCCATCGCCTTGGCGCGGTTCTTGTTTTGCGAACGCTCGTCCTGGCACTCCACCACCAGCCCGGTGGGCAGGTGGGTGATGCGTACGGCCGAGTCGGTGGTGTTGACGTGCTGGCCGCCGGCGCCCGACGAGCGGAAGGTATCCACCCGCAGGTCGGCGGTGTTGATCTCGATGCCGCTGACCTCGTCAAGTTCGGGCAGGATGGCCACCGTGCACGCCGAGGTGTGGATCCGCCCCTGGGACTCGGTGGCTGGTACCCGCTGGACGCGGTGGGCGCCGGACTCGAACTTGAGGCGGGCGTAGACGCTTCGCCCGCTGACCCGGGCAATGACCTCGCGGTAGCCGCCATGCTCGCCCTCGCGGGCGGATAGGATCTCGGTCTTCCAGCCCTGGCGCTCGGCGTAGCGCAGGTACATGCGCAGCAGGTCGCCGGCGAACAGCGCGGCTTCGTCGCCGCCGGTACCGGCGCGCACCTCGAGGAAGACGTTGCGCTGGTCGTCGGGGTCGGTGGGCACCAGATGCCGTTGTAGCCGGCCCTCGAGTTCCTCGAGCCGATGGCGCGCCTCGTCGGCCTCCTCCTCGGCCATGGCGCGGATCTCGGCGTCGCTGTCGTCGAGCATCGCCTCCGCGTTGGCGACCGCATCGGCCGCCTCGCGGTAGGCGTTCAGGTCCTGGACGACGGGTTCCAGCCGGGCGTATTCGCGGGAAAGTTCGGCAAATTTCGACGGGTCGCCGACGACATCAGGATCCGCCAGCTGCGCGCCGATCTCCTCGTGCCGTTCCGCCATCCGCTCCAGCTTGTTGCGAATCGTCGCCTTCACTAGACCTCTCTACCAGCTGTTGGTCGATGGCCAGGGTCTCCAGTGCGTGCTGGATCCGCGTGCGGTCGCCGCTGGCGGCGGCGGCCCGCAGGCCAACGGTGGGGGCGTGGACCAGCCGCCGGGTGAGCGTGTGGGTCAACCACTCGATCACCTCAAAGGGGTCCTCGCCGCGGGAGAGCTGCCGCGCCGCCTGCGCCCGGGTGGCGCGGGCGTAGCTCTCGGCCCGGTTGCGGAACGAACGGATCGCCTCGCCGGCGTCGCGGGCGCGGCGCCACTCGAGATAGTGCCGGACCTGTTGCTCGACGATGGCCTCGGCCTGGGTCGCGGCGTCCTGGCGCGAGCGCATGTTCTCGGCCACTACCCCGCGCAGGTCGTCCACCGTGTAGAGGTAGACGTCGTCCATTTCGCCGGCCTCGGGCTCGATGTCCCGCGGTACCGCCAGGTCGAGCATGAACATCGGCTTGTGCCGGCGCGCGCGTACCGCCCGCTCGACCGTGCCCTTGCCGAGGATGGGTAATGAGCTGCCTGTCGAGGATACCACCACGTCGGCCTCGGGGAGACGGCGCGGCAGGTCGTTGAGGCTCATGGCCTCGCCGTCGTGGGCTTCGGCCAGTCGTTTGGCGCGCTCGACGTTGCGGTTGGCGACGAGCACCTGGCCAATCCCCTGCTGTGCCAGGTGGCGGGCGACCAGCTCGATGGTCTCGCCGGCGCCGACCAGCACCGCGGTGCGCTTGGGGAAGTCGTCGAAGATCTGCTTGGCCATGGTCACGGCGGCGAAGGCCACCGAGATCGGGTTGGAGCCGATGTCGGTGTCGGTGCGCACCTGCTTCGCCACCGAGAAGGCGTGCTGGAACAGGCGCTCGAGCACCGCGCCGAGGCAGCCGGCGCTGGCCGCCTTGTGGTAGGCGTCCTTGACCTGGCCGAGGATCTGCGGCTCGCCGAGGACGAGGGAGTCGAGCCCCGCCGAGACCCGCATCAGGTGGCGCATGGCCTCGGTGCTGCGGCGAACGTAAAGGTGGGGCCGGACCTTGCGCAGATCCACCCGCTGGTGGCGGGTCAGCCAGCCAATGACCACCTCGGGGTCCGTATGCGGCAGCCGGATGTAGATCTCGGTGCGATTGCAGGTGGAGAGGATTGCCACCTCGTCGGCACCGGTCTCGCTGCGGGCGCTCTGCAGGGCGTCCCCGAGGGCCTCGGCGTTGAACGCCAGGCTCTCACGGACTGCTACTGGCGCACTATCGTGATTGAGTCCAATTGCAAATAATGGCATGAGACTGGCGTCATTAGGCTTCGTTAGGGCACCATCAGGCGTCAACCCGGATTATTACGAAATGCGGACGCTTCGGTAAAGCGTCTCGCCCACGGAAAAAATGCCCGATCCGATCGAATTCTCCAGGGGCGGCCGCTGTCCGGCGTTTCGCCGCCTGCGGCCTGGTGTCGCGCTGGCCGTCTGCGCCCTGGTCGTCGGGTGTGCCGGCCCCCAGCCCGATACCGATCCCCCCGCTGAAGCGCCGACGGCTGCCCTGGCCCCTGAGGCCGAGCCGTGGGAGCCCTCGCCACGGGATGAGGCCATCCGCCATGTGCTAGCTGCAGAGATCGCGGTGCGCCGGGATCGGCTGGACCAGGCCCTGAGCCACTACGCCCGGGCCATGGCAGTCAGCCGCGACGAGCGCGTGGCCGAACGGGCGGTGCAGCTGAGCTTTGTCCTCGAAGAGGAGGGCGTGGCCCGCGAGGCCGCCGAGCGCTGGCGGGAGCTTGCCCCGGAGCGGGTCGAGGCCCATCAGCTGCTCGGCCTGCTGGCCCTGCGCAGGGGTGACGAGACTGCCGCGCGCGAAGAGCTGGAGAAGACCATCGAGCGCTGGCCGGGGACAGCGGGACAGGCCTTCCTGCAGCTCGGCATGCTCCTCGGGCATGGGGCCGACGCCGAAGCGGCTGCACGCGTGCTGGCCGAGCTGGCCGAGGTCCACGCCGACGTGCCAGAGGCGCACCGGGTTCTGGCCGCGGCGGCGGAGCGGGCCGGCGATGACGACAAGGCGGTGGCGGCGGCCGCGCGGGCCTTCGAGCTCGCGCCAGCGGATCGCGAGGCCGGGGCGACCCTGCTGCGGGTTGCCTTCCAGGCCGGGCACGCCGGCGCCCTGGAGACCGACGACGCGCTGGCGCACCTGGAGCGGGTGCGCGAGACGCAGCCGGCGCTGACGTCGCGCACGGCGCTGCTGGAGGGGCACCTGCTGCGCGAGGCCGGACGACCGGAGGCAGCGCTGGGCGCGTACCAGCGCGGGCTGGAGGCGGACGGCGACGATCAGGACCTCTTATACGGGCGCGGGTTGGTGCGTGCGGAGACCGGGGATGTGGACGGCGCCGTGGAGGATCTGCGTCGGGTCCTCGAGGCAGATCCGGGCGACGCCCACGCCCAGAACGCCCTGGGCTACACCCTGGTCGATGCCGAGCGCGATCTGGCCGAGGCCCGCGAGCTGATCGAGCGCGCGCTGCAGCAGGAGCCGGACAACGCCGCCTTCCTCGACAGCAAGGGCTGGCTGCTCTACCGAGAGGGAGATCCGGAGGCCGCGCTGGACTATCTGCGCCGCGCCTTCGAGAAGGAGCCCCACGGCGAGATCGGTGCCCACCTGGGCGAGGTGCTCTGGGAGCTCGGCGAGCGAGAGCAGGCGCGCCAGGTTTGGCGCCGGGCGCTGGACGCCGAACGCGGCCGACGGGTTCTGGAGCGGACGTTGGAGGATTTCGAGGTGGATCTGGATGACGAGTAGATGGGGGGCGCGGCTGCTTGCCGGGCTGCTGGCGGTCGGAGTGCTTTCGGGCTGCGCGCTGCTCGTCCCCGAGGACGAGCGGCAGGCGCATTACGAGGCGTTCCTGGAGGAGCGCGCCGAGCTGCGCGACTGGTCGGTGAGGGGGCGCGCCGCCCTGCGCGCCGACGGCGAGGCGGTCAGCCTCTCCCTGCGCTGGCAGCAGCGGGGCGAGTCCTACACCATCAACCTCTCCGGGCCCTTCGGGGCCGGTGCCGTGCGCATCGAAGGCCAGCCGGGTCAGGTGACCCTGCGCGACGGCGCCGGGCAGAGTGCCACGGCGCAGAGCCCGGAGGATCTGCTGGCCGCGCAGACCGGCCACCGGCTGCCGGTGACTGCACTGCGCGACTGGATCGTTGGCCGTCCGGCCGCGGGCCTGGGGGTGGACGAGCTGAGTCTGGATCGCGCCGGTCGGCCGGACCGGCTGGAGCAGGCCGGCTGGGAGGTGGACTTCCAGGGCTGGACCGAAGTGGACGGTATGGACCTGCCCAGCCGCGTGGATCTACATAGTGGCTCGACGCAGATGCGGGTGGCGCTGTCGGGGTGGAGTCGCGGGGATGGCTGAGTGGAGCGTGTGGCCGGCGCCGGCCAAGATCAACCTCTTCCTTCACGTCCTCGGTCGGCGCGCCGACGGTTACCACGAGCTGCAGACGGCTTTCCAGCTGCTCGACTATGGCGACCGCATCTGGTTGCGCCCGCGCTCCGACGGGTACATCGTGCGTTGCAGCGATCTGCCCGGGGTCGCCCCGGAGGACGACCTGACCGTGCGCGCCGCTCACGCGCTGCAGGTGGCCACCGACTGCGGGTACGGCGCGGATATCCATGTGGACAAACGCCTGCCGGCCGGGGGCGGGGTTGGCGGCGGCTCCTCGGACGCCGCCACGGTGCTCGTAGCCCTCAACCACCTGTGGCGGGCCGGGCTGGGCGAGGAGGCGCTCGCGGGCCTCGGTCTGGCCCTCGGCGCCGATGTGCCGGTGTTCGTCCGTGGGCGCAGTGCCTGGGGGGAAGGCGTGGGCGAGCACCTGCGACCGATGCCCGCCGAGCCGGGGGGCAACCGCTGGTACCTGGTGGTCGATCCGGGGGCGAGCATCTCCACCGCCGAAGTCTTTGGCGCACCGGAATTGACACGCGATACGTCTCCGATCACAATAGCCGACCTTCGCGCCGGCGCCGTTCGCAACGACTGCGAGCCGGTGGTCCGGGGCCGCTGGGCGGCGGTGGCTGAAGCCCTCGAGTGGCTCGCCCGGCACGGCGACGCGCGAATGAGTGGCACCGGCAGCTGCTGTTTCGTCGGCTTCCAGGCCGAAGAGCCAGCGCAAGCTGCCCTAGAGCGCCTGCCCGGGAGGTGGTCCGGGTTCGTCGCTCGGGCCGTGGAACGGTCTCCGCTGCACACTGCGCTGGCGGCGGCGGCTCACCCCGGCTGACCTGTCAACAACTGGGGCGTAGCCAAGCGGTAAGGCACCGGTTTTTGGTACCGGGATTCGCAGGTTCGAATCCTGCCGCCCCAGCCATATCCGCTACACACCGAGTTGTAAGGTGGACGTCTAGCCGTGCAAGTAAACGGACCCATGATGGTCTTTGCGGGGAACTCCAACCCGCAACTGACGGAGGCCATTGCTGCCCATCTGAAGATCCGCCTCGGGCACGCGGTGGTCGGCCGTTTCAGCGACGACGAGATCATGGTGGAGGTCAACGAGCACGTCCGCGGCAAGGACGTCTTCGTCGTGCAGTCCACCTGTCAGCCGGCCAACGACAACCTCATGGAGTTGCTGGCGATCGTTGACGCGCTGCGCCGTTCCTCGGCCGCGCGCGTCACCGCGGTGATCCCGTACTTCGGCTACGCCCGGCAGGACCGGCGCCCGCGCTCTCAGCGCGTGCCCATCTCGGCCAAGCTGGTCGCGGACATGATGCAGGCTGCCGGCTACGACCGGGTGGTGACCGTGGATCTGCACGCCGATCAGATTCAGGGGTTCTTCAACATCCCCGTGGACAATGTCTACGCCTCGCCGATCCTGCTCGGTGACATCTGGCGTCAGCTCTACCCGCGCAAGGTGGTGGTCTCGCCGGATGTTGGCGGCGTGGTCCGGGCGCGGGCGGTGGCCAAGCGGCTCGACGATGCCGAGCTGGCCATCATCGACAAGCGCCGTCCACGGCCCAACGAGTCCTCGATCATGAACATCATCGGCGATGTGCAGGACAAGACCTGCATCATCGTCGACGACATCGTGGATACCGCCGGCACCCTCTGCCAGGCTGCCGGCGCCCTCAAGGAGCGGGGCGCACGCAAGGTGGTCGCGTACATCACCCACCCGGTGCTCTCGGGCAGCGCAGTGGATAAGATCGCGGCCTCCGAGCTCGACGAGCTGGTGGTCAGCGACAGCATCCCGCTCGGCGAGCAAGCGGCCGCGTGCCCGAAGATTCGACAACTGAGTATCGCGGAGATCCTCGCCGAGACGATGCGTCGGGTCAGCAACGACGAGTCGGTGAGCGAGCTCTTCGTGGAGTGATTCCCAACCAGGAGTGGAACCAATCATGACGGTGGAAATGAGGCTCGACGCGCATCCGCGCACGGAGACCGGCCGCGGCGCCATGCGCCGTCTGCGTCGTGCCCGGCGCGTCCCGGGTGTCGTCTACGGTGCCGGCAGAGAGCCGCAACCGGTGGCGCTCGAGAACGATCAGCTCTACCGGCTGCTCGAGGAGGAGTCCTTCTTCTCCACGATCCTGCAGGTCCAGATGGGCTCTGAGACCGAGCAGGCCATCGTCAAGGATCTGCAGCGCCATCCGTTCAAACCGCTGGTTCAGCACATCGACCTGCAGCGCGTTCGCGATGACCAGCCGATCACCGTGCATGTGCCGCTGCACATCCACGGCGAGGAGCAGTCCCCGGGCGTGAAGAAGGGCGGCGTGCTCCACCACGACCTGCTCGATCTCGAGGTGGTCTGCCTGCCCAAGGATCTGCCGCCGCATATCGATATCGACGTTTCCAGCCTCAAGGTTGGCCAGGCGGTCCACATCAGTGAGCTGACGCTGCCCGAGGGGGTCCAGTCGGCGGCGCTGCAACAGGGCGAGGGGCACGATGCGCCTGTGGTCTCGGTTCAGGCAACTCGTAAGACGCGAGGCGCCAGCAGCGGCGACGAGGCCGAGTCCTCCGAGTCCGAGTAACGCCGAAGTGGCCGGCCGGGAAGGCAATTTCCGGCTCATCGCTGGCCTCGGCAACCCTGGCAGCAAGTACGCTGGAACCCGGCACAATGCCGGGTTCTGGCTTGTTGATGAGCTGGTCCGTCGCTACGGGGGCGAGCTGCGGGAAGAGTCCAAGTTCCGCGGCGATTGTGCCCGTGTGCTCATCGACGGCTACGACTGCCGGCTGGTCAAACCGATGACCTATATGAACCACAGCGGTCAGGCCGTCGGTGCGCTCGCGAACTTCTTCAAGATCCCGCCCGAGGCGATCCTGGTCGCCCACGACGAGATCGACCTGCCACCGGGCAGCGTCCGGCTCAAGCGGGGCGGCGGGCACGGCGGGCACAACGGTCTGCGCCACATCCAGTCGACCCTCGGTACCGCCGAATTCGCCCGGCTGCGCATCGGCGTCGGTCACCCGGGGCACAAGGACCAGGTGGTCCCGCACGTCCTCTCCCGTCCGGCCCCCGACGAGCTGCGCCTGCTCGAACGGGCCATCGACGACGCCGCCGACGAGATACCGCGTCTGCTGGCCGGGGAGTGGGACCGCGCCTGCCAGCAGCTCCACGCCTAGGGGAGACGGGCCGGCCCGCCGGCCTGTACGCGCCCTCCAAGTCACCCAACCGCTTTCAGGATCGCGCCATGGGATTTAACTGCGGCATCGTCGGGCTTCCCAACGTCGGCAAATCGACGCTGTTCAACGCCCTGACCCAGAACGACATCCCGGCAGAGAACTACCCGTTCTGCACCATCGACCCGAATGTCGGCATCGTCGCCGTCCCCGATCCGCGGCTCTACCGGCTGGCGGAGCTGGTGCGCCCCGAGCGCACCATCCCCACCACCATGGAGTTCGTGGACATCGCCGGTCTGGTCTCCGGCGCCTCCCGCGGAGAGGGGCTGGGCAACCAGTTTCTCGCCCATATCCGCGAGACCGACGCCGTGGCCATGGTCCTGCGCTGCTTTGAGAGCGAGGACGTCCACCACGTCGAGGGGCGCGTCGACCCGCGGGCCGACGCCGAGACCATCCACACCGAGCTGGCGCTGGCCGATCTGGACACCGTCTCGCGGGCGCTGCAGCGCCAGGAGCGGGCCGCCAAGAGTGGTGACAAGGAGGCGGTGCGCCTGCGCGATCTACTCGAGCGAGCCCGCCAGGCCCTCGACGAGGGGCAGCCGCTGCGGACCCAGGCATTCAGCGAAGAGGAGCGCCGGCAGCTGCAAGGCTACCACCTGATCACCCTCAAGCCGCTGATGTACATCGCCAACGTGGCTGAGGACGGCTTTAGCGACAATCCGCTGCTGGCCGACGTCCAGGCCCTGGCCGAGAGCGAGGGTGCTCGGGTGGTGCCGGTCTGCGCCGCCATCGAGGCCGAGCTGGCCGTGCTCGATGACGCGGAGCGCGACGAGTTCCTGGCCGAGTACGGGCTCGAGGAGCCGGGGCTCAACCGCGTGATCAGGGCCGGTTACGACCTACTCGGTCTGCAGACCTTCTTTACCGCTGGCGAGAAGGAGGTCCGGGCATGGACCGTGCGCCGCGGCGCCACCGCCCCCGAGGCGGCCGGCCGCATCCACACCGACATGCAGCGCGGCTTCATACGGGCCGAGGTGGTCGCCTACGACGACTACATTGCTTACAACGGCGAGCAGGGTGCCAAGGATGCCGGGCGTTGGCGGCTGGAGGGGAAGGAGTACGTCCTCAACGAGGGAGACGTGATGCATTTCCGTTTCAACGTCTGACACCGCCCGCCTCGGGACGGCAAAGCGGGCGCGGCGCAGCAGCCGCCGCCGCGCCCGAAAGCCTTACTCCGGCCGTTCCGCGTTCCGGTCGGCCTTGCGCTGCTTGTCGGCGAGCTTGCCCAGGCGGCCCTCAAGTACCCGCTCAAGCCTCTTGGCCGCGCCGCGGGCGGCGTCGTAGGCATCATCGGCGGTGTTCTCCGCCAGCACTGGATCCAGCCCACGGGGGCGGGCCTCGATGCGGCAATGCTTGTTGACCCCGCCCTTGGGGCCGTTGATGTCCTGGAAGTGCACCTCGATGCGGGTCAACTGCTCCCCGAAGCGCCGGTCGACTGCGCCCAGTGCCTCACGGATGCTTTCTTCCAGCGCGTCTGAGACGTGCACGCCGGCGCCAGGATTGATCTGAATCTGCATGGATGCGGAATCTCCTCCAGGTCGTTCGTGGTGGATCGTCGTTGGCGCACAGCACGGACCTGCCGCGTCCGGGCGCCCCGGCACTTATTCTGACGGAACCGGCCCAGCGTACCAAGGGCCCCGGCACACGGCGGCCGCAGCCTTGACACGATCAGCGCGGGCTCGGAGAATATGCGGTGCCACGTGGCTATGTAGCTCAGCTGGTTAGAGCGTCGCACTCATAATGCGAAGGTCGGTGGTTCGACTCCACCCATAGCCACCAGAAAATCAGATACTTACAGCACCAACCCCGCTCCGAAAACGCCAACTGCTGCACTACTGCTGCACTCGGAGCGAGCTAGCTATCGCAGTGGCGGTGGTGGCATGATCCTCCTATGGCCACCATCATCAAGCGCGGCAAACGCTGGCAAGCACAAATCCGGCGGCAGGGATACCCGCCGCTGGTCAAGTCTTTTCCGACGAAAGCCGACGCGCAACGCTGGGTCCGTGACCAGGAATCGGAAATGGACCGCGGCGAGTGGATCGACACCCGGGAGGCGGCGCGCACCACACTCGCCGAGGCACTGGATCGGTACCAGCGCGAGGTCATCCCGCGCAAGAAATCCCAAAGCCAGGAGCGTGGCAGGATCCGCCTGTGGCTGCGATCCGGCCTAGCGCCTTACGCCCTCATCAACCTGCGCGGCTCCGACGTGGCGCGCTGGCGTGATGATCGCCTGGAGGATGTCTCCTCGGGCACCGTGCGCCGCGATCTGGCCTTGCTCTCACACCTCTACACGGTAGCGCGCAGCGAGTGGCGCATGGAGGGGCTGCGTGATCCCACCGAGTCGATCTGGTGGCCCTCCCCGGGGCAAGCCCGGGATCGCAGGCTCCAGCCGGAGGAGGAGCGCCGGCTGCGTGAGCACGCCACCCCGCAATTCGACGCCCTACTGACCGTGGCGCTGGAGACGGGGATGCGCCGCGGCGAGATCGCCGCGATGCGCTGGGCGGACGTGAATCTGCGCGCTCGGGTAGTGCGCGTGCCGGATTCCAAAACCAACGAACCGCGCGAGGTGCCTTTGTCCAGGGCGGCGGTGGCGGCGCTGGAGTCAATACCGCGTCGGATCGACGGTGCGGTCTGGCCGTGGTGCGCCGATGGCATCGGCTCGGCCTGGAAGCGTCTGCGCCGGGCGGCAGAGGTCGAGGGCTTTACCTTCCACGACCTGCGCCATGAGGCGACATCGCGGCTGGTCGAGTCGGGCCGGTTTTCGCTCACCGAGGTATCCGCGATCACCGGACACAAGTCGATGCAGACGTTGAGGCGCTACGCGAACCACCGGGCGAGCGACCTGGCGCGCAAGATGGATTAGGCGCACCGCGTCCGCCGCAGATGCTCCGATAGCCACCCCTCGAACTCCTGCCGATCCCAGGCCCAGCGTCTACCGATCCGCCCGGGCCGCGGGACATAGCCGCGTTTGACCGCGGATCGCAAGGCGTCTCGGGACATCCCCATCCGCTCGGCCACGTCGTCGATATAAAGAACCTGCCTCATGCCCCTTCTCCCTGTAGTGACACGCGCGTTGCATTGAGCCCGTGCTTGTTGCGCCAGACGCAGATGGCGATGTCCTCGCCGTCGCCGTCGTACTCGTAGGTGACCGCCTGGCTTCGGCCGTAGAGCCCGGGCCCGTCCTCGTGGATGAAGCGCAGGGCCGATTCCCAGGCGCAGCGCCATTCCGCCTGTTCCCATAAACCGTGCAGCTTGATGTTCTCGTCCATGCTCACACCGCCACCGGCGCCGGGATTCGCTCGGCCGGGGTGTAGTTGTGGAGTTCTACCGCCGCGCTGCCCTCGGCGTAGTCGATCACCGAGGCGGCCGGTTCCAGGTCCACGCGCGGGGCCGGTGCGGCGAGGGCAGTCAGTTGCCGCCGGGCCTGTGCGAAGTGGTTGTGGTACAGATGCACGTCGCCGAGCGTCCAGGTGAATACGCCCGCCGGATACCCGGTCACCTTGGCCATCATCGACAGCAGCAGTGAGTAGGCCCCGAGGTTAAAAGCGCCGCCGAGGAAGTAGTCACAACTGCGCTGGTAGAGCTGCAAGTGCAGCCGGCCGCTGAGCACGCGAAAGTGCATCAGCACATGGCACGGCGGCAGGGCCATCAGGTGAATCGCCTCCGGGCGCCAGGACGAGAGGATAATCCGGCGGGAGTGGGGTTCCGTGCGGATCATGTTCTCGATGTACTGGATCTGATCGAAGCCCTGGGCGTGGCGCCACTGCTCGCCGTAGATCGGCCCGAGCATTCCGGCCTTTGCCCAGGGCGACCACAGCTTGCGCACGTCCTCGGGCAGATCGTGAAGGTCGGTCTGCCCGCGCAGCATCCAGAACAGTTCCTCGCGCAGCCCACGCCACCACACTCTCTTTGTGGTCAGCAGCGGGAAGCCTTCGGCTAGGTCGAATCGAAGCTGCTCCCCGAAGATCGAGCGTGTCCCGACGCCGGTGCGGTCCGAGGAGTCTTCGCCCTGGTGGAGCACCCGGTGCAGCAGCCCGAGGTAGGTGATGTCGTGCGCGCTCACGACCTTGGTGCTCTCGGTGTCGGTCATCGGTTCGGCTCCTGCTCTGGACGAGCAATCATCAGGGCGCGGCATCGCCCACTCTCGTGCGGAATGTGGAAGCGGTAGGAGCAACCATCGCAGCGGCGAAGGATGTGCTCCTCGTCCATGAACGCGCGGCCGGCACAAGCGCCGCATCGTGTGGTGACACTCCAGGCCGGCAGCCGCTTGCGCGGCGCCAGATCGGAGTGGCAACCGTGGCGGCCAGGATCAATCGTCGGAGTCATGGCGTCCCTCGGCCTCGTTGCGCGCCAGGCGCGAGCGCGTTAGCGCCCGGGCCTGATCGGTCAGTGATTGCTCCAGGAGTGCCCGGTCCTCGTCCGGGGTGCGAGTGGGCCGCCGGTTCATACGGCACCCGATGAGCCAAAACCACCGGTGCCGCGCTCGGTTGGCGCGAACTCGGCGACCTCCACAAGATCGACCCGGAACACCGGGACGAAGACCAGTTGCGCGATCCGCTCCATCGGCTCGATGGTGTATTCCTTCTCCGGCGCCCCGGTGTGGTAGACGGATGCGTAGACCTGCCCCTGGTAGTCGCTGTCGATCACGCCGACCGCGTTGCTTAACGCCAGACCGTGCTTATGGGCGAGGCCGCTGCGCGGTACGAGGAGAGAACACGCCCAGGGGTCGTCGATGTTGAGCGCGAAGCCCAGCGGCAACAGCTCCTTGGCCCCCGGGCGAAGGGTCAGAGGCTCGTCGAGGCAGGCACGCACGTCGATCCCTGCCGCCTGCTCGGTAGCCCGGTGCAGGCGGTAGCGATCCTCACGCAGCCGCGGGTCCAGGATGATGTGCTGCACTGAGCAGCTTCTGTGGAGGGCGAGCATCAGAACACCCTCCAGTCCACCCGCATGAACGGGATGTCGTCATCGAAGTCGGTGGGAGCGCCGCCGCCGCCGTTCGCCGGCTGCTGGGGCGGTTGCTGTTGCCGCTGGGCATACCCACCGCCGCCACCTTGGCTGCCTTGGCCCTGGGTGTTGAGCATCTGCATCTGATCGACCACGATCTCCGTGGTGTAGCGGTCCTGGCCGTTCTGGTCCTGCCACTTGCGCGTCTGGAGTTTCCCCTCGACGTAGATCCGATCCCCTTTGTTCAGGTACTTTCCGACGACTTCCGCGAGACCGCGCCAGAACACCAGCCGGTGCCATTCCGTGCGTTGCTGCTCTTCGCCGGTCTGTTTGTCCTTCCAGGATTCGCTGGTTGCCAGCGATGCCTGGGCGACCGGGGTGCCGCTGCCGGTGTGGCGCACCTCCGGGGCTTGCCCCAATCGGCCGATCAGGATCGCCTTGTTAACGCCGCGTTCTGCCATTGCTCGTCCCTCGATTAGTAGGTCGTCCCCGGCAGGGCGCCGGGTTCGGTTACGCGGATACAGTGCAGATACCAGTTGGCTGCGAACTCGGTCGCGGCTGCGCGCTGGTAGTCCGGGCTCAGGTTCCGTGGCATTTCGTAGGCTTCGTAGACGATCATCGTCATCAGCCCCCACACCGACGGATCGACCGCTCGGGGCAGTTGGCCGATGACGCTGGTGATCGTCTGCCCGACCTGTCGCTCCTTCATCACTTGGAAGGCGAACTCGTGGACCGCTTCGCAGTCCTCGCTGGCTTGGGTGGCAGTCACCGCAAACGCCAGTGCCATACCGATGAGCAGCTTCTTCACGTCAACGATTCCTCGACTTGGTTGATGGGAAGCGCTTGGACGCTTTGTAGGGTCGTGACGCCGGCGCGCTCCATGACCCGGCGGCACTCGGCCTCGATGGCAGCGCGCTTCACCCGCGGCGAAACCTCGATGTAGAAGGTGGCGAGCACGGAGTAGCGGACCTTCCCGTTCTCGGTTGGCGCTGGGGGCGCCTGCGGTTCGGGGGCGGGGTTGGTCGGCTGCGGGGACTCACCCGCCTGGGCGGCCTCATGGGCGCGGGCCTCGTCGCGGACGGTGCGCTCCAGTTCAGCGCCCCGCTCGCGCCGGGCCTGTTGTGCCTGCTCGCGCTCCCACTGCTCGCGTTGCCGTCGGGCGGCCTGCTCTTGGCGCTCCAGTTCGCGGTCGAGGATCTTGCGCAGCGCGGTCTCGTACTCGTCCTCGGCGGCGGTCAGGACGTGCTCGACGTGCTCCCGGGTCAGCGGGGCATGCAGGCCCTCGCGGTAGCTGCGGGCCTCCAGTTCGAGGAGCCTGGTGGTGACCATCTGCTCGCGGTTGCGGTCCTCGCGCACCCGCTCGTGTAGCTTCTCCCGTGCCGCCTTGGTCAGCGCGCCTTTCGGGGTAACGCTGGAGAGGAGAATCGGATCCTCGTAGTCGGCGGTGCGGTAGTCGGGGGTCACTCCCTCCGACTGCCAGAGTTCATCGCGCAGGCTCTCCAGCAGGGCGCGGGCCCGCTCGCGGGTCTGGTCCTCGTACTGGCGCACCTGCTCGAGTAGATCCTGCCGGGCCTCCTCGCAGCGTTGTTCGAGGGCCTTCATCTGGCGCTCGAACTCGGTGATCGGCTGCCGCGCCTCGTCGGCCGCATTCCGCCGGCGCTCGGCCAGGGTCTTCTTGAGCGCGTTGATCTCGGTGGCCTGGGCCTTGGCCGCCTTCACCCCGTCGGGTGAGACCACCTGGCGGTACTGCTCTAGGCGCTCGGCCAGGGCGGCCTCAAGCTGCTCATAGTTGACCTGGATGAGCCCGGGCTGGGCCTGAATCTCGATCATCTTTTGCATGACGCGGCCTCCTCAGACCGTGACGCAGCGGTTTTGTAGTTCCAGCTCCAGGGTGTATTCGGTGTCCTGGTCCCAGCCGCTTTCCTGGCGCTGCATCCAGCGCAGGTAGTCGGTCGGCACCTCGTCCCAGCGCCGGCCGCGGTACTTGCCGAACATCATTCGCTCCAGCGTCACCGGCTGGGTGGCGTACTCGATCAGGGCCCCTAAGCTCGGGCAGCCGTGGTCTCGGGAAAGAAGGTTCCCGAGCAGCGCGGCGGTGACGTGGCAATCAGCCAGGGCCCGGTGCGCTGGCATCCCCTTCGCCCCCGGGGCAGACAGGCCCAGGCGGTAGCGCAGGTATTGGTTCGCGTAGCTCTCCAGGCCCGGCAGCAGATGCTTGGCAAGGCGCTGGGTGCAGAGCCAGGAGACGTTGTTGATCCCGTGGCGCTCGAAAAACGCCTGCTCGAAGTCGGCGTTGTGCGCGACCAGCGGCCCCGGGTGCTCGGCGGCTCGCTCCAGCCAGTCCAGCGGGGACGGGGCGCCGGCCACGTCGTCATCGGTGAGGTGGTGGATGGCGCTGGCCGAGGCGGGGATCGGTTGCCCCGGGTCGGTGATCTGTTGGCAGTAGCCGATCACTTCGGTCGCCCCGGTCGTGGTGTCGACCAGGACATCGACCGAGGCGAACTCGCAGATCCCGTCGCGCTCCGGGTCCACCCCGGTGGTCTCCAGATCCACCACCCGAAAAACGTGCTGCATCACGCGCTGCCTCCCTCGAAGATGCCCACGACGTTCTCTCCGTCTTCACTCTCCGGGGCGACCGTTCCCTGCGGCTCGGGGGTGTTGTCATCCGCCAAGCGGGTCCGGTAGGACTCCACCAGGGAATCGAAAGCGATCAGGTCGGCCATCAGGGCGTCGATGTACTCCTGATCGGCGTGCTCTCGGTGGAGCTTCGGGCTCAGGCCAGGGTGGTAGGGGAAGATCGCCCACCAGTCGCGCTCGCAGATCCACATGCACCCCTGCACCTGGTCGCGGACCTCGGAGAAGTCGTCGTCCAGCCACATGGCCATGATCTTGGTCGGGTCGAGGAACGCCTTGAACTCGGCGCCCCCGTCCGAGCCGATCAGCCCGTCGGGGCTGCATCCGAAGCGGCCGCAGTCGGTGGTGACGAAGCCGACCTGCTCGATGTCGGCGCCGAGGATCAGCGACAGGGTTTCCCGCGCCTCCTCCTCGTGCCGGTGACCACGTTCGGCCTGCCAGGGCTGGTACTCGTCCACGTCCAGCGGCCAGCCGGTGATCCGCTCGATAGCCAGGCGCATCGCGTACTTGCGTGCATCCTGTTTCCAGTCGCCCTTGTTCGCCCCGGTCTTCATCCGCTCGCGCAGCAAGGCGAAGCGGCTTGCGGTAATGACCCCAGCGCGGGCGCGGTGCCACTCGGGGGTGCCCTGTTCCACGTCGTGGACGATCATTGGGATGCCTCCTGGCTGTGATGCTTCGCGGTCAGTTCCAGTCGCTTGAGTACGGTGGGCACAGTCGAGGCCGGGATGTCGGCCAGGCGCTCGACCTTCATGCTCTTGAGCACACGGCCCTGGGTGCCCTCGGGGCAGCGACGCAGCGCACCCTCGATGGCGGCAAGCTGCTCGGCGGTGACGGTCTGGCTGCCCTGGGCAACAGGGCGGGGCGGGTTGCCGGCGGCGTTGCCGTCGTCGTCGTCCTCGCCGATGGCGACGTTGAAGATCAGCTTGAGCAGGTAGCGCATCCCGTAGCTCATCGCGGATCCGCTGGCGTGGGTGCGGGTCATCACGGCGTTGCCCTTGGCACCGATTCCGTCCGAGGGCATGTCCACCCGGTAGGTGCGGGTGTGGCCGGTCTCATGCGAGACGTAGCAGAGCACGCGCACCCAGCCGTCCTGCACCGCCTCGGTATCGAACGACAGCGAGAAGCCCTCCTGGGTGTAGATCGGGCGCAGGGCGGCATCCATCCGCGCGTAGGTGGCGTAGCGGCTACGGGTCTGCGGGTTATTGGCGTCAGCCGAGACCCGCCCCATCTGGCGTTGGCAGCGGGACATCGCGCGGTTGAACTCGGCCTCGGCGTTGCGCGCCTCGATCCGCTCGTACATCGACCAGAGGCGTTCCATCTTCTCCACGTCGGTTGACGGGTCGGATGCCGCGCGGATGATGTTCTGAACCAGGCTCCCGTTGTCGGGTGCCCCAGAGCGTGCCGGCACAGACTCCCGGTTGTGCTCAATGGCAGTGCTGTCGCTCACGCTTCCTCCTCAGCGGGGTCGCCCCGCTCTACAGTCGGGCCAATCGGCCCTTCCCAAATGTCGATCCCCCGGCGCTCCAGGGCGTCGGTGACCATGCCGTTGATCGCCCGCTCGCCGGGTGTGGCGCAAAACGTGCGCTCGGTGATCCACGTTGCGAGGGCGTCGGCCAGTGCATCGCGCTCGTGCTCATCCAGGCTCGCCAGGGCCACCTGCAAGGACTCGCGGGTGCGCTGGCGCGCTTCCCGGATCACCGCGGCGCGGACGGATGGCGTCATCGTCTGTGCAGGGGTGTCTTTCACAGCCCTAGCTCCTCTACGTCCTCGGCGGCGACGTAGCCCGCCTCGTACTGCTCACGCGCCTCGGGCTCGGCCGGCGGGTTGCTCTCCTCACCGCGCTGGCGAGCGCGGACGCCCTCCGTGAACGGGGCGCTCATTGCCCTTCCTCCAGCCCTGCCGCGCGCGCTTCTAGGCGATGCGCGATGCTGAGAAGCGCACCTTGTGCGTTGGGCGCTGTCGCCACCGTGGCGAGGTCCGCTTTCAGCCCCCCGATCACCGAAGCCAACACCTGCGCCGACTCGTCCAACTCGGCACAGGCCAGGGCCATGCGCGCCGCGAAGATCCGGTCGATAACCTCGTCGGCCGTTTTCTCGTCCATGTCACCCTCCCAGGGCGGTTTCCAGGCCCATCAGAAGAATCAGCGCCGTGACAGCGAGCACGGCCCCCATGGCGTCTTTCATTGCTCGCGGTCCTCGTCCTCGACCTGCTCGCGGGCCCAGCGGTCCATCAGGTCGTAGTAGGCGGTACGCGCCGGCTCATGCCCGGCCAGGGCGGACTTGCGCAGGGCACGGAACAGCCGGTGCTCCAGGTCGTGCTGGAAGGCGTACTCGATCAGTTCCAGGTCATGCCGCCCGTTCTCGGCGTCCTGGATGTGCTCGGCGGCCCGGCGGTCGATGGCGTCCTCACGGGCGCAGATCAGTCCCTCGCGGTGCGCATGGACCCGCTCGGCAAGGTCAATCGGGTCGGTGTGTCCGGGGAGGCGGTACATGACGGACGCTCCTGAGCTACATTCTGTACCTCAAAGAGTAGACAGGTGCGGTACCACTTGCAAGTACTATTTGTCACACAGACAGACAAAAAAAGCCCGGCGGTGCGCGCCGGGCATCAGGGCTGAATGAACAAAAGTATATGTGTCAGGGTGTCGCAGTCACGAGGCTCGGTGGTCTTGCGGAGGGGGCAGGGGAGCTAAAGCTTTTGGATTCGCTGCGTGATAACGCCGATGATCTCGGCTTGCTCGGCCGGGGTTGGCTGGGCAGGCCAGTTCGGGTTGGTGGGCGCGAGGAAGGCTTGCCCCCCTTCTTTGAGGTAGCGACGAATCATCGGTTCTCCGTCAATCAGGGCAAGTACAAACCGCATGTGCTCGGGTTCGAGGTCGACATCGATGTAAATTCGGTCTCCTTCGGCAAAGTGATCGGCCACCGAGATTAGGTGAGGCACGCTGAAGGCAATGTAAGTCCGGTGTGGATCCGGCGATGGCAACCAGTCCACAACGCTGTCGTTATCAGGCTTCATTCCTTTACCTAGTTGACGGGCAACCTCCCACTGGTAGAGGGGGGTGATGCCCGGGTCTAGTTCCGCTCCATGTTGGTCGCCGATAAGCAGCCAAGTCGGGGAGCACTCCAGGGTTGTGGAGAGGGTGAGCAGTTGGTCGGTGTTGATCCGGGTGCGTCCGCGGAGTGCGTGGCCGACCGCCGAGCGGGTAACCCCTAGCGCAGCCGCGAGGTCGTCCGTCGTTAGGTTCAGCTCACGCATCCGTTCGCGTGCTCGCTCCCTCCAAGAGTTTTCAGACACAGCTCTTACCTTTTCGTTAGTTCATCGCGCGCGGATTTTTTCACTTCCCTCCCCCCTTCTTTTGGGCGGATTGCCCGTGCAAGGGGTGTGTGTACTCAATGTACCCTTGCGCCTCAAGTTTAGACAAGCCGCTCGATCTTTCCACTGGTCTGCGCCCGCTTGGCGCCTGTGACATTTGCTCCCCGTTCTTGCCTTGGTGCGCTACTGCGAGTACCTTTAGGGTATGGATCTACGAGCGTGGGTGTACGGGCAGGACGAGCCAGTGAGAACGACGCTCGCACGCCTGGCGCGCGAAATCGGCGTCAGCGTTAGCGCCGTCAAGCACTGGATGTACGGGATACGGCGTGTCTCCGCCGAGCGGTGCCGGGTGATCGAGCGCCTGACCAGCGGGGCAGTGACCGCCGAGGAGCTCAGGCCGGATGTTTTCACATCACCACACCGGAGCGAGGCAGCAAAGGAGGGAGGGGTGGCCCAGCGGTGAATGGGCAATGAGTAGGGCAAAAAAAGAACCCCGGCGGCTGTGACGGGCCATGAGCCGGGGTTCTGGATCAACCCTTAAGTTGAGGATTTGAGCATGACACTCACGGACAGCATCGGCAAGCACCTAGTGCAGACAGCGAAGTCGAACCCGGTAAAAACCGCCGTCAGCAGCGGGGAGCAACGCTGATGGCCAAGAACAAGAACAGCAACCAATCCCTGCCCTGGTTCCGCCTCTACACCGAGATCGTGGACGACGAGAAGCTGCGCTTACTCGCGTTCGAGGATCGCTGGCACTACGTCGCGTTACTGGCTTGCAAGGGCAAGGGAATCCTCGACCAGAACACCGACGCGGAACTCCTGGAGCGCAAGCTGGCCGTCAAGCTCGGGCTCCAGGTCCGAGAGTTGGGTGAGTTGAACCGCCGGCTGCGTGAGGTCGGGCTGATTGACCAGAACTGGCAGCCCCTTGGCTGGCACAAGCGCCAGTACAAGAGCGACAACAGCACCGCCCGGGTCCAGGCGCACCGGGCAAACAAGCGGGCGAAGGCTTCGAGTGAAACGGGTGAAACGTTACAGAAACGTTCCCGAAACGGGCCAGATACAGAGGCAGATACAGACTCAGACACAGAAAAGAACTCCCCCGGCAATAGGAAGGGGGATATAGAGGTAGTAGATAGGGGAGAGGATGCGCGCGGGGGCTTCGCCTCGGAGGAGGACGTGCCATGGTGAGCAGCCTCCGTCCCTTCCAGGCCCAGGCCATCGACCGCTTGCGCCGGGCCATCAGTGCCGGCTCTCGTGCGCTGATCCTGAGCAGCCCCACGGGTTCCGGCAAGACGATGATCTCATCGGCCATTGCCGCGGGGGCTGTTGCCAAGGGCCGCCGTGTGGCGTTCTTCGCTCCGCGCCGCGAGCTGATCCGACAGGCCAGCGCCACGTTCGGCCGGGCTCAGGTGCCTCACGGCATCGTCATGGCCGGTCAGAGGCGGTGCCCGCAAGAGCCGGCGCAGATTTGCTCCTGGGACACGCTGCGCTCCTGGCTCGACAAGGGGCGCATCGGCCGGGCCCCAGGCGCCGATCTGGTGATCGTCGATGAGGCGCACCTGTCCGTCGCTCCGACCTACCTGCGGATTCTCCGCGAGCACTACTCGAACGCCATCATCCTCGGGTTGACCGCCACCCCGGCGCGCGGTGACGGCCGGGGGTTGGGGATGCTCTACGAGCAGATCATCCAAGCGGCCACGGTGCAGGAACTCACCGAAGACGGTTACCTGGTGCCGGCGCGCTACTTCGAGCCGACCCCGGCTGATCTGTCCGGGCTCAAGCAGGCCCGCGGCGATTTCGAGTCAGCCGGCATCGAGCAGCGGTGGAACACGCCCAAGATGGTCGGTGACGTGGTGGAGCAGTGGGGACGGATCGCCCCGGATCGGCAGACGGTCGTCTTCGCCAACTCGGTGGCCCATGCCCTGAGCCTGCGTGACCGCTTCCGTGATGTCGGCGTCCGGGCCGACTACATCCACGGCGGGATGCAGCGCGCCGAGCGCGATGCGGTCACAGAGCGGGTCTACAGCGGCGCCAGCCAGTTGGTCGTCAACGTGGACGTGCTCACCTTCGGCTTCGACGCCCCGGCGCTCTCCTGCGTCGTCCTCGCCCGTCCGACCAAAAGCCTCGTGCGCTACCACCAGACCGTAGGCCGGGTGCTGCGCCCCGCGCCGGGCAAGGAGGACGCCATCGTGATCGACCACGGCGGCGTGCGCCGAACCCTGGGGCGGGTATCGGACCCTGTGGAGTGGACGCTCTCGGGCGCCGAGCGGGTCCAGGATCGGGTCGTGAGCCGGCGCAAGAAGGAGAGTGAGCCGATCACCTGCGGCGAGTGCTCGCTGGTCTACGAGCACCGCCGAGACTGTCCTGCGTGCGGGTGGGAGCCGCCGCGCAAGCGCCGCGAGGTCGCGTTCGTCGAGGGTGATCTGCTCGAGACCGACGAGCAGGGGCGCACAAAGCAGCAAGCCCAGGGGGATCGCCTGGTCGAGCAAGCCCGCTTCTACGCCGAACTGCGTGGGGTGGCGCAACAACGCGGCTACAAGGACGGCTGGGCAGCCAACAAGTTCAAGGAAAAGTTCGGCACCTGGCCGAACCACCCGAGCCTGCGCAACGTCGCCCCGCGTGAGCCGGGCCCGGCGATGCTCTCCTGGGTCAAGAGCCGGCAGATCGCATTCGCCAAAGGCAAGGCCAAGGCCAAGCAGGCGGGGGTGACGGTATGAGCGACCTTCGCCAGCGTTGCCGCGGGCAGTGGGAGCGAATCATCAGCGAGATCCTGGGCCCGCAGTGGATCGAGAGCCGCAAGCACCAACGCTGCCCCTGCCGCCCGGACGATAAGCCGAAGTACCGCTTCTCCGATCATCACGGCTCGGGCAGCTTCTTCTGCCACTGCTCGAACGGGGATCGAGACGGGGTGCAGTTGGTGATGTGTCGCCTGGGGCTCGACTTCAAGGCCGCGGCGGAGCGTATCGAACAGGTGATCGGCGCCGGGCCGATCCCGGCCCGGCGCAAGCCAACCCGCGCCGAGCGGTTGCAGCGGGAGGTGGAGCACAGCGGGCGCAGTCGGTACCTGGAGAGCCGGGGGCTGGAAATGGCCCCTGGGCTGCGGTGGCACCGCTCCCTGGCTTACTACGACGAGCATCAGCGAGTGATCGGCCACTACCCGGCGATGTGCGCGCCCGTGCTACGCGACGGAGCCTTCGAGACCTACCACGTCACCTACTTGCAAGGCGGGCAGAAGCTCTCGGGCATGGAGCCGCGGAAGATCCTGCCGAGCAAGTCCGGCTCGCTCGCCGGGGCGTCGATCCCGCTCTACCCACCTGGGCCGGTGCTCGGTGTTGCCGAGGGGATCGAGTCGGCCATTGCCGCGAAGATGCTCCACGGCGTCCCGGTGTGGGCGCTCATCAACACCGCCCTGATGAAGTCCTGGACCCCGCCGGCCGGCACGCGGTCGGTGCGGATCTACGCCGACCACGACCACAACTACGCCGGTCACGCCGCGGCTTATGGCCTGGCGCACCGTCTGGTTCTCACGGGCTTCGATGTCGAGGTCCATTTCCCGCCCGTGCCGGGCACTGATTGGAACGACGTGCTGCATGCGCGTCGGGAGGTTGAGGCGGAGTGATCCAGCTTGGCTACAAGCTGATGCGGCGGATGGGGGACGGCTACGCGCCGCTCTACTTCTGCCGCAGCCATCGCTATCAGCTCGGCGATTGGCAGGAGGCGGTGGACGGCGGGCGCAAGCGCGGCTACGCGCACCGGCCGTTCTTCCATATCTGCCAGGCCCCGGATGCGCCCCATATCCGGCTGCGCGCCCCGCGGGTCTGGCTGCTCTGCGAGTTCCAGCCCCACCAGGTCTTCCCGAGGCCGTCGAGCCAGGGCGGTGACTGGTTCCTGGCCAAGTGGATGCGCTTGCTGCGGGAGGTGGCGTTGTGATCGAGGACATCCGGCAACACAACCGCAAGGCTCTCTCGGCACTGATCGAGGATCCGGTTCTGGCCGAACTCCAAGCGGCATTCGATGGGCGGATGACCTACGCCGAGCAGGACGGGCACGAGGTCGGCACCCGGGTCGAGGTGCGAGAGGTCGGGGGTACCGCCGGCGGGGCGGCCCGGGTGGCGACGTACCGGGAGCAGGTCATCGGGCCGTGCGCGGCCCCGTTGCGCGAGCAGGCGGCGCAGATTCTCCACGCACCAACACGGGAGCAGCGTCGGAAGGCACTGGAGCGGTTCCGTTCGATCTACGGCGAGCCGGCCGCCGCGGCGTTGGAGCGCTCGGTACGCGAGGGCTGGCAGGGGAGGAAGGGGCGATGACGAATACCGCCTCAGACTACCTGGCCCGGGCTGGTGAGGTGATGAATCAGCGCGGCAAGAGCCGGGACCAGGAGAACGGGGAGCGGTCGATGGCCGCCGCCGTCGATGCGTTCTGGACGATCTACGGGGCGCGGATCCTTGCCCGGGGGTACATGGCCGAGACCGAGGGCTGGGAGTTCATGTCGGTGCTCAAGAAGGTCCGCGGCGCCCAGGGCGAGTACCGCGAAGACGATTATCTCGATGACGTGGGCTACGTCGCCCTGGCGGCGGAGTCTGCCGCACGCGGTGCGCGGTGATCGCGCCAACCGCGGTGCGCCTGACCCCGGCCGAGGTGGCTTTCGCCTCGACGCTGGCCGCGCAACGCCTGGCGACCAAGGCCGGTCCGGTCGGATTCCAGGCGGCCAAGGTTAGTCCCTATGGGATGCATCTTGCCGGCGTGCTCTCCGAACTGGCTGCGGCCCGGGTCTACGGGGCCCGCGTCGATCAGACCGTCCGCCCGCAGGGCGATGGGCACGCCGCCGACCTGACCGCCCGCGACGGGCGGCAGTTGGAGGTCAAGGCGACGACCTACACCGGGGCCGACCCGATGCTCAAGCTCAACGCCGAGCATCTGCGCCCCGGAGTTCATTACGTCCTGGTCCAGATCGCCTGGCCGGATGTCTGCACCGTCTACCCGCCGATCAGTAGCGAGCGTGTCCGCGAGATCGGCGAACAACGGGATTTTGGGTACGGCGCTCGCTGGGTGGTGAGCGCCGGAAAGATCCTCGCGCGAGCGAACAAGGAGGTCGCATGAGTACAGCAGCTATGTGGGTGGCAATGATTCCGGCCGTGGTCGTGGCATTCGTGGTCACGGTGCGCGGGGTGATGGATGCGCTGGTATGGCTGATGGGCACGGGGGATGACTGACATGCAGCCGATCATCTGCCTGGACTTCGATGGCGTCATCCATAGCTATGAAAGCGGCTGGCAGGGGGGTCGCGTGATCCCGGATGGTCCGGTGCCCGGGGCGTTTGAGTTCATCCTCGACGCGCTCGGTGAGGGGTACCAGGTGGCGATCCACTCCTCGCGCAGCCACAAGCTCGGGGGCCGGCGCGCGATGAAGCGGTGGATGCGCCGGCACGCCGCCGGGGCATTCCTGATCACCAACCGCAAGCCCTGGATCGACGCCGGGTACCAGCTCGGCGGCGAGTCGTTGAGCGATGAGGCGCATATGGCTGGGCGTTGGTTGGTCCGCCAAGTGCGCTGGCCGCTGTGCAAGCCGCCGGCGCTGGTGACCATCGACGACCGCGGGTATCGCTTCATGGGCGTGTTCCCGAACCCCGAGTGGGCTGCCTCGATGCGCCCCTGGAACAAGGTGTGAGCCCTATGCCGATGTCTCACGGTGAGCGACACCCTCGGGCTCGGGCAACTGACGAGATCGTTGAGCGGGCCAGGGTTCTACACGAGCAGGGCCTTAGCACCGTCGAGATCGCCCAGCGCCTGGGCTACCACTACTTCACGGTGCGCGACTGGATCCGGTACCGCACCCGGACCCGGCTGACGGGGGATGTCCGATGACGCAGATCGCAGTCCGGGACGAGAACGACCGCCGGCGGCTCATGGCCCTGATCCAGAGCCGCAAGCCGCCCTTCACAGCCAGTCTGAGCAAAGGGGCGCCACGCTCACTGAACCAAAACCGCCTGCAGCGGCTGTGGATGAACGAGGCCGAGGAGCAGGGGGATCAAAGCGCCGAGGAGTACCGGGCGTTCTGCAAGCTGCACTTCGGCGTGCCGATTCTCAGGGCCGCTCACGAGGACTTCCGCGAGCAGTACGACCGGGTGGTGCGCCCGCTTGAGTACGAAATGAAGCTGCTGCTGATGCAGGTGCCCATCGACTTTCCGGTGACCCGCTTGATGACGGTGCCTGAGAAGCGTCAGTACCTCGATGACGTTTACCAGCACTTCACGGGGTTGGGCATGGGGCTGACCGAGCCGGATTGGGCGGGGAGGGAACTTGCGTGATGCTCCAGAAAACGCCGCCGGTGCGCTCGAAGAGGCTCCGCGACTCCGCCCGAGGTCAGCAATGCCAGCTTCGGCTGCCCGGCGTGTGCTCTTGGGATCCCGAGACCGTGGTGCTTGCCCACCCGCCCCTGGGCAACGGGGGCATGGCGACCAAAGGCTCGGACCTCGAAGGCGCGTTCTGCTGCTCGGCCTGCCATGACGTGCTCGACGGCCGGGTGCCGTGCCCGGATCACCTGGGCCCGGGTGCGATCTTCGGCGCCTGGATCCTGGCCGCGGCCCGGACCCGGGCGATCTGGCTGCAAATGGGGCTGCTGCGCGTCGAGGGATTCGCCCTGCCGCGCGTCGATGAGGAGGGATTCTGATGAGTCGGCGTCATGTACCTCGAGACGCGCTGGATTCCGTCGAGCAGGCCGTTCATGCCATGCAGATCCGCGAGCGCCAGTGCGAAATCTGCCTCTACGCCCGAGACCTCGGCAGCGCATGGGGCGAGCTGGTGACCGAGTGCAAGAAGGGGCTCAGGCGTCCGGCCCGGGGGCGGCGTTGCCGCGGGTTCCGGGCCGCGGAGGGTGACGGATGATCGACTTCGAGTTGCCGGAGCCGACGATCCTGCTCAACCGCTGGCAGCGGATGCACTGGCGCGACCGGCGCCGGCACACCGAAGCCGTGGCCTGGATGGTGCGCGCAGCCGTGACGCCGCCGGCGCAGCCTGTCGCACGCTGCCAGGTTCACATCCAGCGCTACAGCGAGCGGCTGCCGGATTGGGACGGGCTCTACGGCGGGCTCAAGCCGCTGCTCGACTGCCTCGTTCGCCCCACAAAGCGCAACCCGCACGGCCTGGGGATCATCGAAGACGACGACCCGCAGTGCATCGTGAGACTCACCGCCGAGCCGACGTTCGCACCGAGGAAGAAGGGGTGGACCCGCGTTCAGATTGTGCCCGTAGAGGGGGAGGGAGAGGCGTGATACGGACCTACAGCGCCAAGCTGGCCATCACCATCGCAACGCTCCACGGGTGGCAGACGCCAGAATCCGATCAGATGCGCTACCGCTGCCGGATCGACTTCTCGCCTGCGACCAGCACGGCGGGGGCCGTTGCCCATGGGATCGACTGTGGCCGGGTGCTCGCGGCCGTGGATGACTGCCCTGAGCCCTCCCGGCTGTGGCTCTACATCGCCTACGCTGAGCCGGCCGCGGAATGGGTGTCCGATGAGGGCGTGTTCCGGCTGCACGACCTGCTGACCCTCGCCGTGCGGGAGCGGATTCCCGGGCTCAAGGTGGCAGCGGATCGCCTGGAGTCGCTGATGCTCGCGGCGATGGGGGATAAGCGGTGGACCGGACTCGGCAACCCGCGCCTGCGCCCCGCGGACTACGCGCGCAAGGTGGGGTTCCCGCGACAGTCTTGGCCGAACTACCGGCGGGTGGTGCAGGCAGCGCACGACCAGATCGACGATTGGGAGGCGGTAGGACTCAAAAGGGTGGCTGCGGTGCTCGATAGTCGGCTGCCTGATATTGACGCGCAGCAGGTCTGACAATACTATGTCTTGATAACTACCATGCCATTGGTGTAAGCAAGCCCGGCTTCCTCGCGGATCGCCGGGTTTTTTTATTCCTGCCCCCCGGTGCCCCCCACATGCACGACATCGACCAGCTTACCGCCCGGTTCTCGGAGCGGTACGGGATCCCTGTGCGCCTGCTGCGCGCGATCATCGAGGTCGAGAGCGCCGGCAACCCCTACGCTATGCGCATGGAGGCCAACTACCGCTGGCTGTGGGATGTGCGCCACAACGGGCCCCACCGCGGCGGGCCATTCTACGCGCCCCCCGGCGTCTCGCGCCCCACCGAGTCGTATGGGCAGCGCACGTCCTGGGGGCTTATGCAGATCATGGGCGCCACCGCGCGCGAGATCGGGTTCAGGGGGCCTTTCCTCTCCGCGCTCTGTGATCCGGAGACCAACCTCGAACACGGGTGCGAGTACCTGGTGCGCCTGTACCGGCGCTTCGGGGATCAGCACGGCTGGACGGGCGTTGCCGCGGCCTACAACGCCGGCAGCCCGCGCACGACCGATGGGCGCTACGTCAACCAGGAATACGTGGACCGACTGATCCAGGCGGGGTGGGAGGAATGATCGAACGATACCAGGGGCTCGGGCACGGGCGGCTGCTTCTCGTCATGGCCGCCGTCATCGGCTTGATGGTGTCCGTGATGGCTGGCTGCGCGGCCATCACCGAGCGGGGTGACCGGGCCGCCGAGCGCGTCGGCAAGGCGGTGCATGACTACTGCCAGGCGACCAGCGAGCAAGACCGCCAGGCGCTTCGCCAGCGCGCTAACGCCGCCGCGGCCCCGCACAGCGTCAGGGTGAACTGCGATGAGTAAGCGCGGATCCGTGGTCCACCTCGTCCACGGGGCGTTCAACAAGAACGCTTCGGGTTGGGACGCCTTGACCGCCGAACTGATCGCTGCTGGTTGCGAGGCCGTGATCCACGACTACGGCTGGGTGGGCCCGCTGACGACGCGCCGGCGCTCTCGTCGAGCTGGGCACGACCTGGCTACCGAGATCGGCCCCGAGGATCACGTCGTCGCATTCTCCAATGGCGCCTTGGTCTGCTGGGAGGCCCTGGAGGCGGGGATGAAGTGCGACCGCATGTTGCTGATCCAGCCAGCGCTCACCAAGTACGCCGAGTTCGGCCCCGGCGCCCGGAGCATCACGGTCCTTTACAACCGGCGCGATTTCGCAGTGCAGATGGCGCGGCTCTGGGCCTGGGTCAATCCGGTCAGTTGGGCCTGGCGTCACCACTGGGGGGCGATGGGCCGATATGGGCCCCAGATTGCCGACTTCCGCGTGGTCAGCATCGACACCGAGCGCGAGAACGATACGACTGGGCACACCGCCTGGCGGGAAGAACATGCCAGTTACTGGTTGCCGCGGATCGTGGGCCTGATTGAAGACCGATGAGTCAGCCGGATCAGACCAACACGGAACTGTACGTCAACCTGCACCGCGAGTTGGGGCAGGTTGAGGGCCGGGTGGCGACACTGGAGAGAGGCCAGGACCGTATCGAGTCCAAGGTAGACCGGATGGGCGAGACGCTGGGCGGGAAACTCGACGCGCTGCGAGACGATCTAGCGTTCCGTAAGGGCTACGGGACCGGTGGTTGGAAGGTGGTCACCGTGGTCGGCGGAGGCGCCACTTTCCTAATCGGCATCGTCATGTGGGGGCTTACGGAGTACCACCGTGCGCAAATCTCCGGTGCTGTATATAAGCACACGCAAGAGGCGGCAGAGCAGGTTTTGGAGCAACGCGGCCACTGATCGCCGGTGCGGTTCTTGTGCGGCTCCATAGAAGCAGGATCGAAACCATGGGCAAAACCTCCGGGCTTACCGACCGGCAGCGTCGGTTCGTGAAGGAATACCTGATTGACGCCAATGCCTCGAAAGCGGCGGTACGCGCCGGTTATAGCGAGAAGACCGCATCGCGGATAGGCCCGGAACTGCTTGGAAAACCTTGGGTGCGTGCGGAAATCGACAAAGGCCAAAGCCAACGGGCTCAGAAGCTGGAGATCACCGCCGAGCGGGTGATCGAGGAGCTGGCCCGAGTGGCGATGGCTGACCCGCGCAAGCTGTTCCGCGAGGACGGTTCGCCGAAGCCGGTCCAGGAGTTGGACGACCACACCGCTGCCGCGCTCTCCCGCGTGAAGGTGCGCGCCATCCCGGGCAGCGAGGCGCAGGTGCTCGAGTACCGGCTGATCGACAAGAACCAGGCCCTCGACAAGCTGATGAAGCACGTCGGTGGGTACAAGGCCGACAACGAGCAGCGGGGCATGTTTGGCACCCTGGACCGCGACACGCTCAAGGCCCTGCGTGAGCAGGTGAAGGCCGCCGAGCAGCGGGCCGAGCAGACGTCAGTGAACAAGGGCAGCGATGCAGCAGGTTCTCGACCCGAGCTTCATTGAGGGCCTGTCGCCCCTGGAGCGGCGCGCGATCCTCGCGCAGATTGACGAGGAGCTTGCCCAGGAGCGCCTGGCCGACTACCGACCCTACGCCAAGCAGCGCGAGTTCCACGCCGCCGGGGCGAGCTTCCGCGAAAGGCTATTACGGGCAGGCAACCAGCAGGGCAAGACCTACGCCACGGGTGCGGAGGTCGCCTATCACCTCACCGGCGAGTACCCCGACTGGTGGCCCGGCCGGCGCTGGGATCGCCCGGTAGTGGTGTGGGCGAGTGGTGAGACCGGCGAGACGACGCGCGACAACGGCCAGCGCGTACTTCTTGGGCATCCGGGCGAGGAGGGCACGGGACTGGTCCCCAAGCGGTGTCTGACCAGCGATTACGGCATGGCCGCCGGCGTCAGCCACCTCTACGACTACATCCGTGTGAAGCACGCAAGCGGCGGCTACTCCTTCCTTCGGTTTCGCTATTACGCCCAGGGCCGGCGCAAGTGGCAGGGCCCGCCGGTCGATTTCGTCTGGTATGACGAAGAACCGCCCGAGGACATTTACGACGAGGGCCTGGCGCGGACCATCGCCACGGGAGGGATCGTCGCGCTCTCGTTCACCCCGCTGATGGGCATGTCGTCGGTCGTGTCGAGGTATCTGATGGAAGACTCCGATCAGCGCCACGACACGAACATGACCATCCATGACGCCGAACACATCGACGCCGAGGAGCGCGAGCGGATCATCGCCTCGTTCCCGGCGCACGAGCGCGAGGCTCGCGCCCACGGCATCCCAACCCTCGGCTCCGGGCGGATCTTCCCCATCGCCGAGGAGGAGATCAGCGTGGAGCCGTTCACGGTGCCTGCCATCTGGCCGGTGATCGGCGGCATCGACTTCGGCTGGGACCACCCGACCGCCGGTGCAAAGATCGCATGGGACCGCGACTCGGACACGATCTACGTCACCAACTGCTACCGAAAGAGCCAGGCCACGCCGGTGATCCACGCCGCCGCCCTCAAGCCGTGGGGGGCGCGCTTGCCGTGGGCCTGGCCGCATGACGGGTATCAGACGGAAAAGGGCTCCGGCGTGCAGCTTGCCCAGCAGTACCGCGAGCAAGGGCTGAATCTCCTCCCCACTCACGCCGTGTTCCCGGAAACCCGCGACGACACCCGGCTCTCGCGCACGAGCGTGGAGGCCGGCCTGGCGGAAATGCTCGATAGGATGCAAACCGGCCGGTTCAAGGTGTTCTCGCACCTCACCGACTGGTTCGAGGAGTTCCGCCTCTACCACCGCAAGGACGGGAAGATCGTCAAGGAGCGCGACGACCTCATCGACGCCACCCGCTACGCGATGATGATGCTCCGCCACGCCGAGCCGCCGTCCGCATCCGCCGGCACCACCGTCGCCCGCCCGGCACCTGACTGGAGAGTCTGACCCGCTATGACCAAGCCACTGCCCCGCGAGCGCATCGAGCAGATCCTCACCGACCTGCGCTATGAGCCCGCATGGCGTGCCGAGGCCGCGCGCGAGGCCGACTTCTACGACGGCAATCAGCTCGACACCGAAACCATGCAGCGGATGCGCGGTCTGGGCATCGCGCCCATCGTCGTGAACCTGATTCGCCCGACCATCGACACCGTGCTCGGCCTGGAGGCGCGCACCCGCACCGACCCCATCGTGCGCGGCGAGGACGACCAGGCCACCGAGGTGGCCGAGGCCCTGAACGTCAAACTCCAGGAGGCCGTGCGCCTCGCACGCTTCAACACCGGGTGCTCGGAGGCCCACGAATCGCAAGTGAAGGTCGGCATCGGCTGGCTGGAGGTCAGCCGCGAGTCCGACCCGTTCAAGTACCCGTACCGCGTGCAGGCCGTCCACCGCGACGAAATCTGGTTCGACTACCGCTCCCGCGATCCGATGCTCCGGGACGCCCGGTACCTGGTGCGCAAACGCTGGTACGACGCCGACGACCTGGAGGGACACTTCCCGCGGCACAAGCGGCTGATCCGCCAGTCGGTCGCCCAGCGCCCGGCGTGGGATGACCCGAACGGTGTCGATGTCTCACTTGGCCGTTCCTGGGAGATCGAGCAGACCACCTCGCTACAAGAGGAGGAGTGGCTGGACACCGAGCGCCACCGGCTCGCGCTCTACGAAGTGTGGTACCGCGTCCACACCGATATGTGGGTGCTCGACCTGCCCGATGGCCGGGTGGTGGAACTCAACCGCGAAGACCGCCGACACCTGAACGCCGTTGCCGCGGGTCTCGTGGCCCCGCGCAAAGCCCGCTCCTTCCGGCTGCGCGTGGCCTACTACCTGGGCCCGCACCAGCTCGCCGACCGCCCCTCGCCGTACACCCACGGTCACTTCCCCTATGTGCCGTTCTTCGGCTACCGGGAGGATCGCAGCGGCGCCCCCTACGGGCTGATCCGCGCGATGAAATCCCCGCAGGAGGAGGTCAACGCCCGGCGCAGCAAGATGCTCTACAACCTCTCCACCCGCCGGGTGATCGCCGACCGGGATGCGGTGGACGACCATGCCCAGGCGGCGCAGGAGGTCGCGCGCTCTGACGCCTACATCATCACGAACCCGAGCCGGCAGAACGCCAATGGGTTCAACGTGGACACCGACGCGCGGCTCAACCCGCAGCAGTTCGAGGTGATGCAGGAGGCGAAGCAGAACATCCAGGACGCTTCGGGCCTATTCCACGAGATGATGGGTCGCGGCGCCGGATCCGGGCAGTCGGGCGAGGCGATCAAGAGCCTGGTCGAGCAGGGCCAGCAGGTGCTCGGCAAGATCATTGAGAACTACCAGGACGGCCGGCGTCTGGCCGCCGAGTTGCTCATGTCGATGCTCGTCGAAGACCTGGGCGAGAAGACCGACGTGCCGGTGCGCGTCGAGTCGGTCACCGGCGAGGTCAAGGATGTCCTCCTGAATCACCCGGAGCACGATGAGCTCGGCTACGAGTACCGAACCAATGACATCCTCAAGCTGCGCACCCAGGTCGCACTCGACGAGACCCCCAGCAGCACGACGTACCGACAGCACTTGCTCGCCCGGATGATGGAACTGACGCAGGCGTTGCCGCCGGAGCTACAGGCGGCGGTCATGGACATCATCATCGAGGCATCCGACCTGCCCAACCGCAAGGAGTTCGTCGAGCGCATCCGCGCGGTCACCGGCATGGGCGGCGGCAGCAAGCAGCCGCAGACCGAGGAGGAGGCCCTTCAAGCGCAGCAGCAGGCCGAGGCCGAGCAGCGCCAGGCCGAGATGCAGCAGCAGGCCGCCGAGCTGGAGCTACGCGAACGCGAGGCCCGTGTCCGCGACCTGGAGGCCCGCGCCGAGAAGGCCATGGCCGACGCCCAGCGCGCCATCGCCATGGCGCAGAAGACTGCCGGCGTCGATACCGAACACCAGGCCGCGCAGACCGCCAAGACCATCAGCGAGATCGAGCGCGGCAGTCACGAGGACATGCGCGCCGAGGCCGCCCAGCACGCCGACCTGTTCGAGCGCGGGGCCCGCTTGCGCCGGGAGGAGCAGGAGCAGGCGGCAGCGCTACAGACATCGGACGGGTCACGACACGGCCCACCATAACCCTCGCCGCAGTAGACGCGGCACACCGAATCGCCCGGCCTCTGAGCCGGGCTTTTTCGTTCTAGGGGCACGACAGTCCCCGACCACGCAACTCCAGGCGATAGGAGAGACGACGCGATGAGTGGACAGACCGACGACTACCTGAGCAACCCCGACGGTATCCCGAACGATGAGCAGGAGATCGACCGGATCCTCGCTGAACTCGAAGGCGAATTCGACGAGCAAGGCGACGATGCGGGCCAACCAGCCGGCACGGGTGCCAAGGGCGAGGGCGATGCCGGCGAACCGGCCGCGGACCAAACGGGCGCGGTGGCGGATAGCGGGCAGCAGTCCAAGCAGGGCGAAGACGACCCGAAGGCCCAGAAGCAGGAGGGCCAGGGCGAGAACACCGGCGCGGACGATGAGCCCGAGCGGGTAGTCAAGACGCGGGATGGCCGGCACGAGATCCCGTATTCGGTGCTCGAAGGCGCGCGCAAGCAAGCCACCGAGTACCAGCGCGAGGCTGAACGGCTCCGGCAAGAGCTGGAGCAACTGCGCCAGGGCCAGGCCCCGTCACAGGGTGCCCAGGCTGCCCCCCAGCAAGACGGCGGCTCCCCCGATAGTGGAGAGAAGGGCGGCACCGAGGAACTGGACCTGGAGGCGTTCCGGCGCGACTACGGCGACGAACTGGCGAAGCCGCTGGAGGTGCTTTACCGGCAGAACCAGCAGCTCCGCGAGGAGATCGAGCGTCGCCACCAGCAGGCCGAGGAGCGCGTGCAGCAGACCGAGCAGCAGCGGATCCAGGCCGAGGTCGATCAGGCCAAGGCCGCGGTCACCGATGCCAACGGCAAGCCGGTCCTCATCGAATGGGAGCAAAGCGGCGACCCGCGCTACGCCGCCGCTGTGGCCCTCGATGAGCAGCTTCGCGCCAACCCCAAATATCAGGACTACTCGCTGGAGGATCGCTTCCGCGAGGTGGTCAAGATGCTCGGCGTCTCCACTGCATCGCAGCCCAACACCGAGGACGTGACCGCCGCTGCCGCCCGCCGGCTGCAAGAGGCGGAACGCGCGAGCGACAACACTCCCAACTCTCTATCTGACCTGCCGGGCGGCGCTGCCGCGGGGGTGAGTGAGTCCGAGGAAGTCGAGCGCATGTCGGCAACCCAGCTTGCCGAGAAGCTCGACCGGATGACCGATGCCCAGCGCGAGGAGTTCCTATCCCGGCTCTAGTAGTCGAGGACGAAGATCATGGCTCGTACCAACATCCCCGTCGGCTCTCCGCTGGCGAAGAAGCTCTACTCCGTTGCGGCCTTCGCTGAGACCCAGCGCCGGCCGTCGTTCCGCCGCCGGCTGACCGGCCCCGCGCCCAAGCAGGCTGGGGCGGAGTCCAAGCTCAAGGGTCAAACCAGCCCGGATTACCCCATCGTGCAGATCCGTGACCTGAGTACCAGCGCCGGTGACCAGGTTTCGGTGGATCTTTTCAACATCATCACCGGCCGCCCGACGATGGGGGATCGCAAGCTCGCCGGGCGCATGATGGACCTGACGTTCAGTTCCATGGACCTGCGCATCGACCAGTACCGGGCCGGCGTGGACACCGGCGGTCGCATGACGCAAAAGCGCACCGTGCACCAGCTTCGCGGTATCGCCAAGGCCAACCTGGCCGGTTACGGCGCACGGCTGGAGGATCAGCTTGCGCACGTCCACCTGGCCGGTGCCCGCGGCGACGACGATGGCATTGATTGGGCCGTGCCCAAGGAGAGCCACGAGGAGTTCGCCGACATCGTGGTGAACGACGTGGCGCCGCCGTCCTACGGCCGGTACTTCTGCGCCGGCAGCGCGGACAACGTGAGCCAGATCGGGAGTACGAACATCATCACCCTGGAGACCATCGACATGCTCCGGGCGACCCTCGATGACGATGTGTTCCCGCTCCAGCCGATCCGCCTGCAGGACGCCAGCGGCAACATGGATCCGCAGGCCGACGACAACCCGCTCTACCTGCTCACGATCTCCAGCCGGCAGTGGTACCAGTTCCTCCAGAGCACGTCGGGCAATGATTGGCGCACCTTCATCGCCAACGCCCACGCCCGCAGCCAAGGCTGGAACCACCCGCTGTTCCTCGGCGAGACGGGGATGTGGAACGGGATCCTGGTGAAGAAGCACAACCGCGCGGTTCGCTTCTACCAGGGCACGCCGGTCAAGAGCCACAACTCCAGCGGCACCGTGGTCCAGAACGAGGCGGCCGCGCCGGTGGACCGAGCCCTGTTGCTCGGCGCCCAGGCGCTCGCCGAGGCGTATGGCAACCACGGCACCAGCGGCTACCACGCCAACTGGCACGAGGAGAAGGTGGACCACGACAACGGCATGGAGGTCTCCATGGCGTTCATGGGCGGCAAGGCCAAGGTCCGCTTCAAGCGCCAGGACACCGGCCTGATGACTGACCACGGCGTGATCGCCGTGGACTCCTACGCGCCGGATCCAAACGCCTAAGCCGGCCACGGGGGCGGCCCAGCGCCGTCCCCTCTCCCTGAATCCCTGGAGGACTGAATCATGGCTCGCATCAACTTCGAGCAGCTTCACACCGACATCATCCATGCCGGTGAGTACGGCAACACCGCCACGGCCACCGCGACCCTTAACGTCGATGGCTCCAGCGGCGATACCGTCCACTTCATTCGCCTGCCGGCCCATACCCGGCTCCTCGATCTGATGGTGGTCCACGGTGCCTGCGGCAGTGGGGCCAGCGCCTCGTTCGGCTACATGACCGAGAACGACACCGAGGCGACCTACTTCACCGGCTCCAAGTCCCTGGCCAGTGCCGGTCGCATCCGTGCCGACTCGAACCACGCCCCCAAGGTGGTCGAGGAGGTCTGCGACATCATCGCCTCGCTCGGCGCCAGCGTGGACGGGGAGATCACCGTCGTCGCCACCTACGACTGGCAAGGCAAGTAACCCCGCAATCCGGGGCGGCCACGCGCCGCCCCGCCGGAGGATAGCCCCATGAAGGTGAAGTACATCGGCCGGGAGCCGACCCACCGGGACCGGCTCTACGGCAGCGGCGTGTTCTGGTCCGGGCCGGGTGACGTGCAGGAGGTCGAGGAGGAGATCGCCGAGCGGATGCTCAAGCGCCACCCGGATCAGTACGCCCTAATCAGCGGCGTGACCGACGCCGGGCAGAAGCCGGCCCAGGAGCCGGAGAGCGGCGAGGAGGACGGCGGGGGCGAGGAAGACCTGATGGTCGAGGTCCGCGGCGAGTTCTACCCGCTTCGCAAACTCTCGCGCGACGTGCTCGCCGAGTACGCCGAGCAGCGCCACGGCGTGAAGCTCGACAAGCGCCGCTCGGCACAGTCGCTCGCCGAGGAGATCCGCCGCCTGGAGACGGAGGGCTGAGGCGATGCCGACGGTGACCGCTGAAATGATCCTCAACCGGGCGGCACGCACGCTGCACGACGACACCGGCGTGCGCTGGACCCCGGAAGACCTGCTTACCTACCTCTCCGACGCCCAGCGCGAGATCGTCATGCTCAAGCCGGCGGCCAACGCCATCAATGACGTGGTGAAGCTCACCCCGGGCACTCGGCAGCGGCTGCCGTCTGACGGCATGACCCTGATCGACGTGGTGCGCAACATGGGCAGTAATGGCGATACCCCCGGTCGCGCTGTTCGCTCGGTGCGTCGTTACATCCTCGATGCCACTCGCCCCGATTGGCATACCGAGCCGACGAGCGCCGAGGTCAAACACTTCATGTTCGATGACCGGGATCCCAAGACCTTCTACGTCACCCCTGGGCAACCGGATCCGGCCTCGTACCTGGAAATCGTCTACGCCGCCTCGCCGGCTGAGGTGACCAGCACCCAGCAGGCGATTGGCCTGGATGATGTGTTCCAGACCCCGATCTTCTACTACGTCATGTCCCGGGCCCACGCCAAATCGAGCACGCCGAACCTGCAAGTGGCCGCGATCTACTACGAGCAGTTCCGCGCGGCGGTGACCGGGCGCTCGGATGCGCTGTTCGAGCTGCACCCGGATCAGGCGCAGCAGCGGATGGAGGAGAACAGCGGCCATGCTTGATACCGGGTCGCTGGTTCGCAGCGTCGAACTTGACCTGCAGGAGCACCCGGACTATCCGGCGTGGACCGACGAGCACTTCTCGGAAATGCTCCGGGCGGCCATGGACCAGCTTGCCCTGGTCCGCCCCGAGGCGTTCCAGCGCATCGCCTCGGTCGCCTTGCAGCGGGGCGTGACCCACCACATCCCCGAGGATGGCGTGCGGCTCATGGAGGTCACCGCGAACGTGGACCAGGGCCTTCCCGGGGAGGCGATCACGCGGGTCGATGGGGCGACCCTGGCCCGCTTCGACCCGGCCTGGCGCAGCCGCCCCGAGGCCGATCAGGTGGACCATTACCTGTGGGATGAGCGCCAGCCCCGGGTCTTCCACACCGTGCCCGCCGTGCGCTCGGGCACCCGCGTCCAGATCGTCTACATCCAGCAGCCCCCCGCCTTCGAGGTCGGCGAATACCCGACCCTGGAGCAGATGCCCAGCCACTACCGCGAGCCGCTGCGCCACTGGATGCTCTACCGCGCATGGCTCAAAGACACCCGCCCAGGCATCGAGCAGAAGGCTCAAGCCCACTACGAATGGTTCTACCACGCGCTCGGCGAGAAGGTACCGACCTCCCAGCGCGTGGACCCCCGCACCCAAGAGCCCCATCAGCGGGCCCAATCCTGACGAGGCAGCACGATGAGCGGATTCTCCGACCACTCCCGCGATATGGCCCTCAACCATGTCTTCCGAAACGGCAACTGCTACGTCGCCGTGTTCAACGGCACGAGCGAGGTCAGCGCCAGCGGGTACGCGCGCAAGCCGGTCACCTTCTCCGCCCCGGAGAGCGCCCCAGGCGGTGGCCGGCGCGTCAGGAACTCCAGCGCCGTGGAGTTCGATGAACCCCAAGCGAATTGGGGCACCGTGGATGCCGCCGCGATCTACGACAGCGAAACCGGCGGCAACCGACTGAGCGAGATCATCCCCCTGGAGGAGCCGCGGGAGGTGCCCGCCGGCGATCAGGCGATCCGGTTCCCGGCCGGCGACCTGTCCATGGAGATCGACTAGCGATGAACGTGAGCGCGCAGCCGATCACGGGCCACCTGCTGCGGGCGCACCCGCCGGGGATGGGGTACGGCGACCCCTACACCTGGGCCTGTATGGCAGTGCCAGACCCACAGCATCCGGGCACGGCGGTTCTCACCGGCTCGGTCGAGCTGCCCGGCGAAGGGCAGCGCGAGGCGCTGGCCGAAGCGCTGCGTGCGCTGGGCTATACGCACGTCCGCTGGGAGCGTCGGGTGCGCGGGCGGGCTCGATGGACGCGGAGGTTTGAGCTGTGACGGTCACGGCCCTGGGGATACTCCTGGCAGTGGCGGCCACCATGAATCAGCAATCGACCCCGGCGGCCGACTGGTCGGCCTGCTGGCAGGACAGAGGGTAGGCAGCGATGACGAAGCATCTGCGAGTTCGCGAGCGAGACGGCTGGACGACCAAGAACGAGCCGCTGACCGCGGCGGAGGTGGACGACAACTTCCTCGCGCTTTGGGACGAGATTCAGGCGCTCAAGAACGGCGGCGGAACCGAGCCGGTTGAGGATGGTGTGCCTGATACGTTTGGCAGCAACTACTGGAGCGTTGAGCCCACCGGGCTTGAGGGCGAGGTCGAGGTCACGGTGTCCACGCTCCCGAACGCGCAGCCGGCGATCACCGGCATTGAGTACAGCCTGGATGAGGGTGGCGCCGAGTCGGCGGGCATTTCTGGCACCGGCAGCTTCATCATCACCGGCCTGACCGACGATCAGGAGTATGAGGTTCGGCTGCGGGCCGTCAATGGCGAAGGCGCGGGCGACTGGTCTGCGTCGAAGCTGGTCACGCCGGGCGGGGAGAGCGAGCCGAGTGAGCCCAGCACAGCCGAGCTTCCCGAGGATATTGCCAATATCGACTGGCGCTTCGCGTTTTGGGCTGACGCCATCGACCAGGAAAACGGAACGGCGGTCGAGCAGTGGGATGACTTGTCGGGCAACGGGCACCACGCAACGGTGCCCGATGACGAGGGATACGACTTCGGCCCGCCCGTTCTCAATAAGAACTCGGACCTCAACGGGCGGGCTGCTGTTGAGTTTGGGAGCGGGGCGCTGTTTGTTTCCCCGGGGGAAATGACACGCGGGTTCTCTATGTTCGTAGTATTGAAGGCTTACAACCACAGCCCACACAACGCCGAGAGGATCATGGAAGGGGGAGTGCCCACCTTCTGGAATATGGGCGGAGACCTGAACGGGTGGTCTGTTGGCTCGGTTAACTTTGCAGATGCGCCCAACGAAGACTATTTGATCGTGACCGCCGGCCGTAACACCGCGGACGGCGACTGGATCGTTGAGCGAAACGTCAGGATCAACACCCTGGAGCACGAAATCCTAGAGGATTCAGACAACCCATTCGGCCAAAGCTCCTCAACAAGAAGCAACTTCTACATGGGAAGCACCGAAGAAAACCACCGCCACTTCAACGGCCAGATCGCTTTCTTGGCGTGGAAAAAAGGCGACTTCTCGCTCGATGAAATCGACGCGATGGTCGCGTGGGCCGAGAGCTATTACGGCTTCACTTCGGAGTGGAAGAACTAGCCATGCCCTTCTACGTCGAGCCTGGTTATGTGGAGAACTCATATACGGCTTCGGAGGAGCAGTCTAGCCTAGCCGATTCCGTGTATGTTTACGCACAACTCATGGGCGATCCAACGACGCAGATCATGGTGTCATGGGTGGACGCCATCGGCGACGGGGAGCAGTACACCCTTCATTACGGGACTGATCCAAGCAACTTGAGCGGGTCCGTCGAGGTCCAGGGAACCCAGGTTCCCTCGCGCCCCGAGTGGATCTACCACGCGACTCTCGACGGGCTAGCACCCGGGACCACCTACTCCTTGAAGCTGGATTGCAGCAGAGGGGAGCACACCCCTCACCCGGTCAAGACGCTCCCTGCTGCGCTTCCGGCGAGCGGCGTTCGGTTCGTCGCAACGTCCGATATTCACGTCCCTGTGGGCATGAAATCCCCCGGCGGAATGATGCGCCTCGTAACGGAACAGCCCGACGCCGTTCTTTTTGCCGGCGACTTGGTAAGCTCTTTTAAGGAGAGCCCGAGCTTTGAGAACGGCCAGTATTGGATCAACTTCGTGCGGGACTACTTGAGCGTTCTGCATAGTGGCACGATGATTCCGGTCGTCAACTCCCCAGGCAACCACGACGTAGGAGGGCACAGCACTTCCGGGGGAGGGTCTTCTAGCTGGGAAAGCCAATATTTCCCGGTTTTCTTCCGGTCGATGCTCCACACCGAACCCGAGCAAAAGCCTTACGGCTATATCAAGCTCGGCGATTACTTTCAGGTCGTCGTTTTGGACTCGCACGCCTCTCCGGTCGTGGAGGTAGGCGACTGGCTGCGGGCCACGCTCGACAAGGACACCCCTGGCGTGGCGATCCACCATAGCCCGTCGATGGCGGCGGATGTCAGGTCAGGGACAGACATGGCGTTGCAAGACAACGTTCGCCGGAGCTGGATGCGCGAGCTGATCGAGTCGAAAACGGCCTGTGGGATTGTCGGGCATATCCATTACCGAACCCGAACTGTTCCGTTGGGCGTCGTCGATCAAGACCCCGGGACCGTCGATTCCTTCGAGATCGACGACGGCTGGATCATCGAGCAGGAAGGGGGGTACGTGGAGTTCGGCCAAGGGTATCGGTCAGGCCGTGGCGAGGATGCGTCGTTGCACTGGTTCCTGGAGGAAAGCCAAAACCAGGATCAATACCACACTATCGACGTGCTGCCGGGGGAGATCAAGGTCCGCACAGTAAACGCATCTGGCGTTGAGCTTTATGCGACGACTTTCCCCGTGGATACGTCGGCCCTCGCGGCCGGGCTCCGTGCCACCCTCTCCGGCGCTCCCGCCAACGCCGAGGTCTACTACGCGGTGTTCCTCGACACGGACCCGCGCACCTTCGGCTCGCCGCTCGCGCAGGGCACCGCAGACCTCGACGGCGAATCGCGGCTCACGGTGCCCCTTCAAGGCGTGGCGGCAGGCGAGACGGTCTACCTGGTCGTCACCGACGGCGCAGGTAACGGCGCCCACGGCCCGGCCCAGGTGGAGGAAGTCTGATGCAGATGCAGTGGGGGGCGCTGACCACGGCGGAGGGCCTGGCCTGGCGGGCACTGGAGGTCGTCCCGTTCCATGACGTTTCCGCCCGCGGGGTGTCGCAGACCGGCGCCCGGGCGGCTGCGGAACTGACCGCGCCGCGATTCCTGCCCGTGGCCGCCACCGGCAGGACGCAAACCGTCGCGCGTGCTAACGCCGATCTGGTGTCCCGCTTCCACAATGCCGCAGCCACGGGGCGGGCGCAGACGGTCGCTCGTGCCAATGCGGACCTATTCGCCCGGTTCCACCACGCATCCGCGACAGGTCAAACGCAGACGAGCGGCCAAGCCAGCGCCCACCTGGAGGCCCTGGGGTCGGTGGTCACCGCCCGGGGCCGCGCGCACACCCGGGCTACGGTTCGGGTTGCCTACCTGTACGGCTTCATCTACCGGCCCGCGGCCGTCACCAACTGACCGGGGTTCCCCATGGAGAAGATCGACACGCTGCTGCGGGACGTGCTGCCCGAGGCGCCCGGCTGCCCCAAGGTCGTGGCGTTGAACGCGGTGCGCCACGCGCTCAATGAGTGGCTGCGCGACGGCCGGGGCTGGCAGGTCCGCCTGACGCTGACGCCGGCCGGGGATGGGGTCTACGAGTTCGAGCCCCTGGAGGGCTCGGTGGCCCTGGCCCTGGTCCATGCCCGGGATCAGGACGGCGAGGCTGTCCCGGCGCGCTTCGCCCCGCCCAAGCGCGTCGAGCCCGAGGGCGGCGAGTGGGCGCACACCGCCGACGTGCTGCTGGGCCTTGCCGAGCAGGCGAACGAGGTGCCCGGCTGGCTGCTGAGTCGGGGCGCGGAGGCCATTGCCGCGGGGGCCAAGGCGCGGCTGCTGGTCATGCCCGGGGTGGAGTGGAGCGCACCAGAGCTTGGGATGCACTACCGCGCGCTCTACCGCGACCACCTCTCGCGCTTTCAGCTTGAGCGCGCCCGCAACTTCACCACCGATCCGATCCGCACGGCGCCGGCCCGGTTCTAAGAGGGATCACGATGCAGCATCGCACACGGTTCTTCCGGGGCTCCTGGCCGCGGCGCTCGGCCCGTTTGCTGGAGGCGGGGCAGGCCCAGGAAGCGCGCAACTGCGACCTGGACAGCGGCGCGCTGCGCCCCCTGCGCAAGCCCGAGCCGGTGGAATCGGCGGATCTAACCGGCCATGCGGTCGGCACGATCTACCGCTGGCGCGTCGGCGGCGAGGATTACTGGCTGCGCTTTCCGGGGCGCGTGGACGTGGCCCCTGGCCCGCTCAACGATGACGTATGGGAGCGGATCTACTTTGCCGGCGACCCGCGCTATGACGAGCCGCGTTACACCTACACGCCGGCCGTCTACCAGGGCGGTGAGCAGTACCCGGTGACGAGCTACCGGCTGGGCGTGCCCGCGCCGAGCAATGAGCTAGCCGTCAGCGCCGTCGAGCCGCCCACAGTGGCCATTGCGCAGATCCACCGGGAATGGCCCATCCGGGTGGTCACCGATGGCGAGCACGGCCTGGAGGACGGCGAGGTGGTGCGCTTTGACATCGAGTCGCAGAGCCCGGATGAGGAGGAGGGCGAGAACCACCTGGCCGAGTACCTGAACCACCTCGACGGCTTCCAGATCCGGGTGCTCGATGAGACCACCTTCACGCTCAACAACACCGACGCCGAGAACGTGGCCTACAGCGCGTTCGTCTCCGGCACGTTCCGCCCCTTCTATCCGGAGCAGTGGCAGGAGGTGCGCTTTTACACGCACACCCTGGTCACCGAGCTTGGCGAGGAGGGGCCGCCGACATCGGACCCGGTGCAGATCACGGTCGGCGCCACGCAGGCGGTGGAGATCGAGCTTCCCCCGCTCTCGGTCGATGAGGGCGCCGGGCGGCTGATCGAGCGCCGGCGCATCTACCGCACGGCCTCCGGCAACCAGGGGGCGGAGTTTCGCTTCGTCGCCGAGGTGGAACTCTCCGATCAGAGCTTCACCGACACGGTGTGGAGCACGGTCCTGGGTACGGCGCTGGAGAGCACGGCCTGGGATCCGCCGCCGAAGGGGCTGCGCGGGTTCGACACGCACCCGGGCGGCTTCATGCTCGGGTTCACCGACAACCGGCTCTACGCCAGCGAGCCGTACCGCCCGCACGCCTGGCCCGAGCAATACAGCCTGAGTCTGGACGAGCCGATCACCGCGCTTGGGGTGTTCGATGTCTCCATTGCCGTGGCCACGGCCGGGCGGCCGTATCTTGTCACCGGCTCCGACCCGCGCGCACTCCAGGCCCGGCGCCTGGAGGTCAACGAGTCGTGCGCCTCGGCGGCGTCGATGGTCTCGTTCGGCTACGCCTGCGTCTACGCCTCCCCGGCCGGCCTGGTGCAGATCAGCACCCGTGGCGCCGAACTGCTGACCCATCAGCACATCACCGAGCGCGAGTGGGCGGCGTACAAGCCCGAGACGATCCGCGCCTTCGAGTGGGGCGGGCGCTACGTCGGCTTCTACGACGGCGGCGGGTTCATCTTCGACCCGCGGCAACCGGAGCTTGGCTTTATCGACCTGGACCTGGAGGCCATCGCCGGGCACCGCGACCCGCTCGATGACGGGCTCTACCTCCTCGACCCCGAGGGGATGATCCAGCGCTGGGACAGCGCCGATGCGCGGATGCCGATGCACTACCGCTCGGCGCAGTTCCCGGTCCCGCTGCCGGCCAACGCTGGCGCCGCGCAGGTGATCGCGTCCAGCTACAAGAACACCACCTTTCGCCTGTTCGCCGACGGCGAGCCGGTCCACGAGCATACGGTCACCGACCCCGACCCCTTCCCCTTGCCGGGAGGATACCTGGCGCGAACCTTCGAGTGGGAGGTTGCCGGCACCGACACGGTGGATGAGGTCGCCTTCGGGGATAGCATGGAGGCGCTGGCGCAATGAGCAAGCCGACCAAGACCACCCAGCTTCCCAGCGTGCCCACTGACGCCAGCCCGTCGGAACGCCAGTTCCTTGACGCGGTGAAGCAGGTCATCGAGCTTGGCGAGGGCCAGCGGGGCGACCCGCTCGATGCCAAGCTGACCCGGCGTGACCTGGTGGAGATGGGGCTTGCCAAACTCAAGGAGGGCTTGCGCGGGGGCGTCGGCGCCGGCGGCACCCTGGAGCCGGTCGAGCCGCCGCCGAACGTCACCACGCCGCCGCGGGTGGCTGACTTCCAGGCGCAGGCCGCGTTTACCCGCGTCATTCTCACCTGGGGGCGGCCGCAGTACAGCAACCACTCCCACGTTGAAATCTGGCGCGCGCAGGTCAACGACATCGGCCAGGCGGTCATGGTCGGGGTGCAGTTCTCCCGGATTCACACCGACATCGTGGGGAGTAGCTGGAGCGGCTACTATTGGGCCCGCAACGTCTCCCTGGCTGGGGTTCGGGGCCCGTTCTCGCAGTCGCGCCAGGCCGAGACGGCCCGAGACGCCGACTACTTCCTGGAGCAACTCACCGGCGAGATCACCGAGTCCCAGCTTTACGACAGCCTGAACCAGCGCATCGACCTGATCGACGGCGACATGGAGGGTTCGGTCAACGCCAGGGTGGCCCATGAGCGAGAGGAGCGGATTGAGGCCGATGAGGCGCTAGCCCAGGACATCACGCAGGTTTCAGCCAGCGTCGGCGAGAACCAGGCGGCCATCGAGGAGCGGGCCAAGGTCACTGTGGACGGCGAGGACGTGAACGCGCAGTGGACGCTTCGCCTCCAGACTACCAGCGACGGTACGCCGGTGGTCGGCGGCATCGGCCTGGAGGCCGACGGCGATGCGGTGACCTTCGGGCTCAACGTGGACCGCCTGTGGCTCGGCCACCCGTCGGTGGACTACAGCCAGGAGGGCAAGGTCTTTCCCTTCATCGTGGACGGCGGGACGGTCTATTTGAACGAGGCCGTCATCAAGGATGCCTCGATCAGCTACGCGCAGATCAAGCAGGCCGCGGTCGATCAGATCGCTGCCGATTCCCTGGAGGCGACCGAGGCGTACATCGGCGACCTGAACGTATGGGATCTTGGCGTTGAGAACGCCATCCAGAGTGACAACTTCGCGCCCGGAAACTCCGGTTTCAGGATTCGGCGTGACGGTACCGCTGAGTTTATGAATGGGTATTTTCGGGGCAATATCCATGCGACCTCGGCGGATATTGATAATATCCTCTCCCTCGGCGGCAACAATGTCGTTATTACGGAGGGTTCCAATCTAACCGCAAGGAACCTGAGCACTTCCTGGCGCGAACTCGGCAGTGTGAATCTCAATTCCGAGGGGCAGCCGGCGCGTATTGACGTAATGGCCATGTTATTCGGCGCGGACATTCCTGTAGATAGCAGCCAATGGTATGTCTCATTCAGCCAGGGAAGCACCAGCATAGGCCGCGTGCAGGCCCGCCTTTTGAAAAACGGGAGCACGGTGCATAGCTGGGGCAACGTCGGCAGTTATGTGACGTGGGCCCACTCCCTTGGCTACCTGTATATCTTCTCGCAGGGATTGGGTCCAATGAGTCTTTCGTACCTTGATAAAAGCCCGGGAACCGGGACGAATACCTATACGGTCCAGGCCCGGTATACGGGCTCGAATATGGCCTTTGAAAATCGGGGCGGCACGATGACGGCGACGGGGCTGAAACGATAAGTGCGCGCGCTTTTGAGGGAAACGATCTTGACCCAATCCGTTTATGAGACAACGGACCCACGGCACATACAGAAAATCATGGACAGCTCCGAGGTCGCGGGCCGCTGCGGCCAAGGCAGTGCTTGGGACGCCTACCTGAGCGACCCGGCGACCACGGTGCTGGGGGTCTATGAGGGCGGAGAGATCACCGGATTCTTCGCCATCGACCGGATCAGCGATTCCAGTGCGCAGGTTCACAACCTGCTCACCCGCCGCTGCTCGGACAAGGCCGAGGCGGTGCGCCTGGGGCAAGCGCACGCCTTCGGCGCCCTGGGCTACTCGCGACTGCTTGGCAAGGTCGAGGCGGACAACCGCCCGACGCTGCACATGGCCGCCAAGAGCGGGATGCAGCGGCTCTACGAGCACGAGGGCGAGGTCTACACCGCGCTCAACATCCAGGACTGGCCCTGGCGCCTGGAGCGTTGGATGCGAGCGGCCTCGGGGCTCGACGGCCCGTTGGGGATCATGCTCGGTGCGCTGTGTAGGCTGACCCATGCCGGGGGCGCCTTGCGCGGGGCGGCGCTCTACAACGAGTGGGCAGCGGTTCACGAGGCGCCGATGGTCCAGGTCCACCGATCCACGCACGATTCCGCCATCGTCCTTTGCGACGGGGCGTTCTACCTGATCCAGCCCGGCCGGGTTGAACCAATCGAGGTGACAGCATGAGCGGAGGACGCAGCGCGGCCCGGCGTGAGCGGCGGCGGATGCGCGAGGCCCAGGAGCAAGCCAACAAGCTGGCTGCCCAGCGGCTCAAGTGGGCCCAGGGGCAGATGGACGAGTACAACGACCTCTACGGCGACCTGGAGAACCGGATGATCGCCGAGGCCGAGCGTGGCGCCCATGCCGACTACGCAGGCGTCACGGATCGGGCCGCGGCCGATGTCTCGCAGCAGTTCGAGCGCCAGCGCGAGGATGAGCGCCGGCGCATGGCCGCCTTCGGCATCGACCCGAGTTCCGGGCGCTTTCAGGGCATGGACCGGCGGGCCGGACTTGCCGAGGCGACGGCCACCGCCGGCACCGTCAATCAAGCTCGCCGTGCCGAGCATGAGCGGGCGCAATCGCGCACCGATGCGCTGCGCGGTGGGGCGATGAGCATGGGCTCGCAGCGATTCTCGATGGCGCACTCGGCCACGGACGCAGCCCATGCCGGGCGGGTGAGTGCGAAGCAGAACACGGCGTCGATGCACCAGGCGGAGGCAGGATCGGCGGACGCGCGGGCTGCGGGCACCGGACAGATGATCGGCACGGTCGTAGGCGGTGTCGCAGGCGCCATGGTCGGTGGGCCGGCGGGCGCCATGGCGGGCGCGTCGATTGGCGGTGCCGCCATGGGCGGTGGCGGTGGTGGTGGGAGCGTCCCATACACCCCCAGCGCCGCACCGACGGCAGCCCCGGCCTCGGGCAACACCGCCGGGCTTTGGCAACCGAATCCGATGAGCAACGCACAGGTCGCCACCCACGCCCACGGCACGCCCTCCACCGGGTTTGGGCTCTCCCCCTGGCAGCAGCAGTACCAATAGAGGAACGCGATCATGGCTGGATTCTTCGGCGGCATGGCCCAAGGGCTGACCCAGGGGGTGAGCACCGGCGCGCAGCTTCGTAACCAGCGCGAGATCGCGGGTCTGCGACGGGCGCAGAATGAGCGCGCGCAGCAGGTCCACGATCAGCAGATGGCCGAGCACCAGCGTGCGCAGATGCAGCGCACCGCTCGGGACTTCTACGGCGCGATGCAATCCGGTGACGAGGCGATGGCTACGCGCATCGTCCAGCAGAACCCGGAGGTCTTTCGCACGGCGTTGCACCTGGATGAGAAGCGCCACCCGATTGGCGCGGCGCAGGTGTCCGACGATGGCGAGTGGTCGCTTCTGATCGGCTCCGAGCACACCGGCACTGCCGGGCTGTGGACGCAGGACGGTCAGCCCTCGGCACAGGCCGAGGATCAGGTGCTGGGCTTCCGGCCCGAGGACGTGGCGCGCTTTGCCGGGGTCGAGGCCCCGGAGCCGGACCTGGAGTACCGCGACGGGGTGTACTTCGATAAGCGCACCGGGGATCCGGTGGCCGATCACCGGGAAATGATGAGCCAGGGCTCGCAGTTCAGCGAGCCGATGCGCCACGAGGAGCTTGGCTGGGTGCAGCGTGGCCCGGATGGGCGGCTCTACCAACTCGACGAACCCGGGGCTTCGGGCACGGGCGCCGGCGGCTCCGGGCTGGACCTGACCCCGGGCAGCACCGACTACAACCGGATCTACGACACCATCGGCCAGCAGGTGAACAACTACGTCCGCCGCCAGGTGGGCGAGGAGTTCATCGGCGACCCGAACGTGGCCCATGTCGAGAGCTGGGCGCGGGATGCGGCGCTGAACGTCTACCGCCAGGAGGCCGAGGGCGGGCACCTGATGCCTCCGCACGAGGTTGGCAACGCCTCGGCCCGCCTCGCCTTCTCGGGCGACTACCCGCTTCTGCACCCGCGCCGTGCGCAGGAGGCGGCGGCCGAGCGCATCGAGCAGGAGATGCGCGAGAGCGGTGAGTGGAAGCGCATGGGGCGCAACCAGATTGATGAGGAGACGATCCAGGCCCGAGCGCAGGAGATTCAGGCCGAGGAGGCCGAGCGTCTGCGTGCGGAACTGGCGCAAATGTACGCCAGCCAGGGCGAAGGCCGGCAGGCCCCCGGTCAGCCGATGACCCCCGGGGGGCAACAGACGCCCTCCGAGGGGCAGCAGATGCCCCGTGGCCAGCAGGCAGAGCAAGGACCGGGCGCGGCCGACGCGCTCCCCTACCGGGATCAGCGCACGGGGCTCGCGTTCGGCGAGGGCATGGCCGGCGGGCCCATCTTGCCGCGGGATCAGTTGGGGATGGGTCTCGAACGCCCTGAGACAATCTCCAATAACCCGGTGCGGGTCAACGACAGCGCCGCCGTCCAGGCTCGGAATCGGGCGCTCGATGCGGTGGGCGATTCCATGCAAACGGCCCGGGACTACTACACCGACCCCGACGGTATGTACCAGCGGAATACCGCTGGGCTGCGCGAAGGCATCGGCAAGGCCGGCGATGCCTGGTGGCGGGGTTACGAGACCGTCGAGGGCGTTCGTCAGAACGTCGCCGGGCTGTTCCAGCGCCGGGCCGAGGCCCCGCCGGAGGATGTGGCGGCGACCATCGAGGAGGTCGTTCAGGGGCGGACCCCGAGCCGGGATGCCCTGGGCAAGACGATCCGCTGGGCGCTGGAGCATGAGGATCAGGTCGATGCGGCGCTGATGCGCCGGTTGCGTGAATTGGCACGCCGGACAACGGGGGGGACCGAGTAAGCATGGCGCAGTTCGAGGGCGGGTGGAAGAATCGGGGGCTCACGGACCAGGAGCGTGCCCTGGACGGCAGAGCGGTCATGGCGGCGCAGGATAGCCAGCGCACGTTTGAGCGGATCCGTGCTCAAGTCCCACGCTGGTCCCCGGAGCGCAAATCCCGCCTGGTCACGCGCTTGGCCGAGGAGGGCCTGAGCCCGACGCAGATCCGGCAGCAGATCACCCGTCTTGGCGTCGATCCCGCCGAGGTGGAGGGGACGCTGGCGAAGCTGCCGCAGCCGGTGACCGCCGGCGCCCCGGCACAGCCTGCGCCGGCCCCCACCCAGGCGGCCACCCCGGATCCGTCAGCGCCGCCCGAGCCCACCGCGCAGCCGCAGCCCAGCGCACAGCCCGAGCCCACCGCGCAGCCGAGCGCCCCCGAGGACTGGTCGGACCTGATGCGTGGCCTGGATGAGTCGGTGCATCGCAAGGCCGTGGCCGAGCGCCATGCCGCCGAGCGCACCGTCGCCGGCCATCTGGTCGAGGCGCCGAAGGCCGTGGCCCGTGGCGCTACGGGCGCCCTGGGCGAGACGCTCAAGGGCCTTCAGCTTGATGCAGACCGGATGGAGCATCGCCGGGGGGTTGGCCCGGATCGCCCGGTGGAGGAAGGCAGGCTGTACCGGGCCGGCGAGTTCTTCTCCGAGGGCGTGCGGGAGCGCCTGGCGCCGCACCCGGCCTATGAGCAGAGCTTCGTGCAGCAAGCGGCCGAGGGTGGCGGCTCGCTGGCGTTTTACGCCGGCCTGGCCGTGGCGGGCAGGGGTGCGGGTATGACCCGGGGCGGGGCGCAGTACGTCGCCCCGGCGCTCTCGGCGCAGGCGGCCGGTCAGTCCGAGGCGTACCAGAACGTCAAGCAGTTCATGGAGGAGAACCCGGAGCGGGCGGCCGAGCTGGGCATTGACGATGAGTACGCCCTGGAGCTTTCCGCGGAGGGCCGTCTGCCGGGTATCGTGCAGATCCTCTCCCTGGGGCCGATTCTGCGCCGGATCCCGGAGTCGATGCGCCCGTCGGCCAGCGCCTACCTGATGCGCCGGATGGGTGAGGCTGGCGCCACCGAGTACACCGTGGAGAACGCCGGCGCGCTGTTGCAGAACCTTCTGCGCCGCGAGTACGACGAGGATCACCCGATATGGGACGAGGTGCCCGAGCGCGGCGAGACGGCGGCCGTTGGCGCCGCAGCCCTCCAGGCCCTCCTGTTCCCGCTCCAGCGCCGCGGTGCGCGCGCCCCGTCGGCCACCCGTGACACCGAGCAGGATGCCCCGCTCGATTCGCTCTACGGCCAGGAGCAGCAGCCGGAAGGTGAGCGGTTCGAGCGCGTCGAGCCCGAGGCGCCGGCCGATGCTGACATGGCGCAGACGCCGATGGACGTGGAGCAGCCGGCGGCCGAGGACGCCCGCTTCATCGCTGACCCGCAAGCCTACGGCCAGGATCAGGACGGGGTGGACCTGGGCCTGGAGGCAGAGGCCGAAGGCCGGCCCGAGCCCGCGCCCACCACGGCGGCCGACGACACCGGGGCCGAGTACCCGACGCAGGAGATTCCGGTCGCGCAACTCGAACTCTCCGAGGACGTGCCACAATTCAAGCGCGGGGCCGATGATTCCGGGGTGGTTGAGCCCCTGGGCGGCCAGTATGAGCGCCTGGGCACGGCGCCGATCCTGGTGTGGGAGCGCGAGGACGGCCGCCGGGAGGTCGTCACCGGGCGGCACCGGCTGGATCTGGCCCGGCGCACCGGGGAGCAGACCATCCCGGCGCAGGTGGTGCGCGAGGCCGACGGCTTCTCGCGCGAGGATGCCATGGTCGCGGATGCGGAAATGAACATCCGCGACGGACAAGGGGAGGTTGCCGACTATGCGGCGTACTTCAAGCAACGCGGAACGGATGAGGCGCAAGCGCAACGCCGAGGCTTACTCGAACGCGCTAAGGGCCGAGATGGATTCACCATCGCGTCCCAAGGATCGGACACCCTTTATCAACTACACCAGGGTGAGCAGATCGGGGACCGGCAAGCGGCAGCGGTAGCCCGGGCAGCGCCCAACGACGAGCGGTTGCAGGCGCTCGGCATCGAGCGGATTCAGCGCGGCGAGAACATCGAGACGGCCACATCCATGATGCAGGCGGTTCAGGCCATGGGCGCCGAGGGGCGCGGGCCTGAGCAGGTGGATATGTTCGGCCTCGATGACTCGGCCATGCGCCAGGCCGAGGAACTGGCGAAGAAGGCCGCCGCTCGGCAGCGGGAGATCAGCGAGGACATCCGGCTTCTGCGCAACCCGTCGAAGAACCCGCAGCGCGCCCGCGAGCTGGGGATCGACGTGCAGGATGAAACCGGCGCCCGCGAGCGGCTGCGCTCCCTGGAGGCCGAGCGCGAGCGGTGGCAGCGGTGGCACACCGACCCCGAACTGCGGCAGACGCTTCTCCAGGAAACGCAGGGCGAGGCGCCAGCGCAGGAACCGGCGCAGGAGCAGCAGCCCCCGGGGCCGGTTGCCGAGGGGCAGACCGACCTGTTGGGCCAGGCCGTGCCCGAGCAGCGCGAGGCCCCGGCCGAGGCTCCGGCGCCCGAGCAGACCGACATGATCGGTGGCGCCACGCAGGAGCAACAGCGCCTTCACGACGAGCAGCGCGCCGTCGATGAGCGCCTATCCGGCGGTGAGGCCGGCCACGTCCCGGCCGGTGCCGGCGAGGGGGCGCTGTTCGATGGCTCGCAGGCGCAGACCGACATCGCCGACGCCCCGGCCGCCCCGGAACTGGTCTACAAGGCCGACGGCAGCCCGTACCCGACGCAGGCCGCCGCCCGTGCCGCCGCGCGCAGCCGCAAACTCACCGACCACACCCCGGAGCAAGTGGGCGAGGGCGCCTGGGCGCTTCGTCCGCCGGAGGCCGAGCCGAGCGCGCAGACCGACGCCCCGGCCGAGTCCACCGCCGAGCCGTCCCCGGAGGCCGTGGCCGAGCCGACGCCGGAGCCCCAGCCCGCCGCGGAGCCGGCCGCGACCACCCCGAGCGAGCCTTTCACGCCGACGCACGAGGCGTCCGACGGCGAACTGGTCCGCGCCCTGGAGGACGAGGACGGGGTGTACGTCAACCAGGCCGGTGAGGAGATCATCGACCCGGGTGCGCGGCCTCTCCCCGCCGAGCGGCAGCAGCCGGTGGAGGCCGCCGAGCAACCGGCCGCCGAGCAACCGGCCGCCGAGCAGCCGGCCGCCGAGCCCGCGGCAGCGCAGGACGCCGAGGACACGGCGAGGGCCCTGGGCCTCGACGGTGACCTGTACCACGGCACCGCCGCCGGCATCGACTTCGACCGCTTCGACGCCGCGCGCTCCGGTTCCGGCGTCGGCATGAACGCCTTTGACCAGGGCGATCACTTCTACCTGACCGAGAGCCGCCGGGCCGCCGAACTGTTCGGCCAGTGGGCCGAGAACAAGCGGGAGCTGCAAGCATCGCGGATTCCGCCCGATGACGCGCGCGGCTCGGTGCTGACCTTCCGCCTGGACCCGGATGCCCGCGTGATGCAGGTCGAGCAGATGCCCCGTGGCCGGGACCGTGCGCAGCAGGTGATCGACCAGGCGCAGGAGCAGGGCTACGACGCCATCGCTTTCCCCGAGCGCGGTTTCGAGACGGTGGAGGGCTCGCTGGATGTCTACAACCTGATTCGCTCCGAAGGGCTCCCGCGCACCCTGATCGTGCTCAACGAGGATGCGCTCACCCGGGCCCGGGATGAGGCGCAGGCCGCGGCCATTGATGAGCAGCAGCCGCGGCATATCCTTCGCGCACTCGGCGCCCCGCTGCCGCGCTCGAACGAGTCGAAGGGGGACGCCCGCAAGCGCGCAGAGAAAGCCCTGGAGGCGGCGCGTCGGATCGACGAGGGGGTGGACCGGCTCACCGGCAAGACGATCAAGGAGCAGATCCTCGCGCCCCTGGGTCTGGCCAAGAACGGCCGGGTGGCCGAGATCCGCGAGCGCGTGAAGCAGTGGCGCCGCGAGAACCCGGATTCGGCCCTCACCGAGCGCGCAGAGATCGCCCGGCGCTACGATGCCGGCGAACTGAGCGTGGCGGACGCCCGGGAGCAGGGTCTACTCCGGCAGCATCCCGGCGCCTTCCCGAAGAAGGTCCGCTCCCTGCTTCACGACACCGGCAACACCGGGGCCTACGACTGGCAGAAGGGCCTGGAGGAGTTCCTGGAAGCCCGCGGCGATCAGAACGTCCAGGACAGCTACAACCTGAACCGTGAGGTCGCCGCCGGCTACTTCGACCGCGGCGAGATCGGCGAAACTCCGGCCCACTTGCGCCGGGTACTCGCTGCCCGTGAGTTCGGGCTCGACGTTCCCGCCAAGGCGTGGGCGGCCTACGAAGACCTTTCCGATGTCCGTGCCCAGCGTGAGAGTCGCCGGGAACAGGCCGTCGAGGACAAGGAGGAAAGCCGGCGGCAAAAGGAGGAGCGGCTTCTATCCTCCGAAGAATTGGCGCTGACCGATCAAAAGTTTGAATCCGGCCGGCGCACCCGTGCCATCAAGCGGGAGGTCGCTCGCCGTCTGCGTGAGCAGATGGAACGTGCCAGTGACCCGCAGGTTCGCCAGGAACTCGAACTGTCTTTGTTCTTCACCGACCGCGATAGTGTCTCGGATGAGAAGGGCCGTAGGTTAGTCGCCGAACATAGCGAGAAAGAACATGACCATGCGCGGGAACTAAGGCAGCAACTTACCGAAGAAGTGCGACGTGAGAACCAGGATCGGGATACCGAGGCGCTGGAGCGAGAGACACAGGCCGCTGAGGGGGACTGGTTGCGCTCGCGGTGGCGGCGGATGTCGCGCGATCATCGCCATCGAATCGCCGAGGAGGCAGGGGAGGCGGATCCGCTCTCGACCAGTCGCCAGGGGCATGAGGAAATCCGATCCGAGGTTCTGGAGCGGCTGCGCCCGCTCATACAGCGCGACCACAGCGAGGATTCCCCGCGCACGCGCCTGGATCAGATGCGCCCAAGCGAGCGCGTCGAACTCGCCCGGCGTGCTGGACTGAAACCGAGCCGGGGCCTCGTGCTCACGGGCAATCTGAGCCAGAGCGAAGTCGAGACGCTTGCCCGGCAACTGGAGCAGGAGTCGCCGTCGCGGGTCGATCAGGCGGCCGCCGAGACCGACACCGACCCGAGCGAGGCCCAGGCCGAGGCCGGCAACTACCGCAAGGGCCAGGTATCGCTGCACGGTCTGGAGATCAGCATTGAGAACCCCCGCGGCTCGACGCGCAGCGGCACGGCCGCCGACGGCACCCGGTGGGAAACCACCATGGCCGACCACTACGGCTATATCCGGCGCAGCGAGGGGGCGGACGGCGATCACGTCGATGTCTTCCTCGGGCGACAGGCCGAGGATCCGAGCCTGCCGGTGTTCATCGTCAACCAGGTGGACCCGCAGAGCGGCGCCTTCGACGAGCACAAGGTCATGCTCGGCTACCCGAACGAGCAGGCCGCCCGTGAGGGCTACCTGGCGAACTACGAGCCGGGCTGGCAGGGGCTTGGGTCTATCGAGGCGATGGACCTGGAGGGGTTCAAGGCGTGGGTGCGCAGCGATCAGACCGCCGAGCCCGCCGACTCCCTGGCCGGTCAGCTTGCCGGGATGGACGAGGCCGAGCTATCGGCGCTGTTCGATGAGGTGGCCGCGGAGTCCGGTGCCGCGCAGACCGAGCGCCCCCAGGGGGCCCGGGCCAAGACGGCCGAGAAGCCCGACGGCAAGAAGCGCCCGCGCAAGCAGCAGGCCCGCGCCGAGCAGCAGGAGTCGGTCGAGCGCACGGCCGCGGAGATCGCCAAGAGCATGGGCGGGAATCTATCCAGCGCCGGGCAGGAGGCGGTATCGGGGCTTGCCGCACTGTTCGGGGCCAAGGCCGGCCGTCTGAGTTCCGGCCTGTCCTTCGATGAGAACACCTACCAGCAGGCCAAGCCGCACTTCCAGGCGATGCTCCGCGACTTCCAGGCTGCCGGGAAGGATCTGCGTGCGTTCATCCGCGCAGTGCTCGATAATTTCGGGACCGGGATCAAGCCTTACGTCCTGCGCTTTGCGCGGGATCTGCAAGAGGAGCAGGGCCATGGAGATCAAGATGCCGTATCTGCGGGCGATGGAGGAGCGGGCACCGCAGCAGTACCGGGAGTTGATGCGCTCCGGGAAGATGGAGGAGCATCTGAGCAAGGTCTCGAAGCTGGCGCACGAGATGTATCGGGAACTGACCGCCAACGCGCCGAAGTATCCGAGCGGGGCAGTGAAGCAGCCTTACAAGAGGGAGGCCGAGGAGATCGTGCGCGAGACGTTCATCGAGTTCGAGAGCGACCCGGACGAGATCCACAGAACTTTACCGTAGAGCCCGGCGGGCTCCAGGAAACCCGCGGCCCGAAGCAGAAGGCGCGGGATAATCTCGCCGCCATCGAACTGATCCAGGCCCTTGAGGCCGAGGGTCGGCCGGCCACACCGGAGGAGCAGGCGCAGCTTGCCCGCTACATCGGCTGGGGTGGGCTCAAGGGGGCGTTCCCGGACGCCCAGGGCGAGTACGCCAAGGGCTATCGGGACATCGGCACCCGACTGCGCGAGCTACTGAGCGATACCGAGTACCGCACCGCCGAGCGCAGCTTGCAGTACGCCCACTACACCTCGGAGACGGTCACCCGGGGCATGTGGGATCTGGTCCGTCGGCTCGGGTTCGACGGCGGCCAGGTGTTCGAGCCGGGCATGGGTGTCGGCAACTTCCCCGCCACCATGCCCGCCGACGTGGCGGCGCGCACGCACTACGCCGGCCTGGAACTCGATCACATCACCGCGCGCATCGCCCGGGCGCTCTACCCGCGCTGGGGCGTGCGCCAGGACGACTTCACCCGGGCCCCCTTGCCGCGGGATACCTTCGATCTGGTGATCGGCAACCCGCCGTTTGCCGACATCCCCATCCGCAGCGATTCCCGATACCCGCAAGGGTTCCTCCTGCACGATTACTTCTTTGCCAAGTCCCTCGATGCGGTGCGCCCCGGTGGGCTCCTGGCCTTCGTCACGTCGGCCGGGACCATGAACAAGGCCGACGCCAGCGCCCGCGAGTACCTGGCTGATCGGGCCGATCTGGTGGGCGCGATCCGTCTGCCGGGTGCCGCCTTCGAGAAGACCGCCCACACCTCGGTCACCACCGACATCGTGGTGCTGCGCAAGCGCCTGGAGGGGGAGCCGGCCGGGGATCGTAGCTGGACGGAGACGGTTGAGGTCACGCTCCCGAACAAACACGGGCAGTCGATCACCGGGCGGATGAGCCGCTACTTCGCCGACAACCCGGACATGATTCTCGGCGAGCAGGGTTTCTTCGATCCGCTCTATGAGAATCGCTACGCCGTGCGCGGGATCAAGGGCCAGTCTCTCGACAAGGCCCTGGAGCGGGCCATCGAGCAGTTCCCCGAGAACGTCATGGCCGAGGAGGCCACCCAGGCCGAGCGGGCGGAGATCGACTTCGGCACCGATCAGAAGAAGGACGGCTCGTTCTACTTCGACGGCGAGCGGCTGATGCAGTTGAACGATGGCGTTGGTGTGCCGGTGCAGGCCCGCGGCAAGGGCCAGTCGTCCGGTCTTCCTAAGACGCATATCGAGCGCATCCGCGGCCTGGTCCCCATCCGTGATGCCCTGCGCGCGGTCTACGCCGCGGATCTGGCCGGGCAGAAGGAAAACGCCAAGGTCGCCCGTCAGCGTCTCAACGAAGCCTACGATGCCTTCGTAGAGCGGTTCGGGCCGATCAACAAGCTCGAACGCCAGACGCGCCGAGCGACCCTCGTTCAGAAGGAAGCGGCCCGGGCGGAGGCACGCGAGGAAGCCCGTTACGCCGGAGAGCCGTGGTTTGAGGGCGACTTCGACCCCTCGGGGATGATTGCCGAGGGGGCCTCCCTGACCAAGATCGCCGCGGCACGCCAGGCCGCCCGCGAGGCGGCCGAGCGTGAGGGGCGCACCTTCGATGAGGGCAGCTTCGATCCTGATAGCGTGCAGGATACGGTCATCGAGAAGCGGGAGAACATCGACCCGTTCAAGGACGACCCGGAGAACTACCGGCTGCGTGCCATCGAGGAATACAACGACGAAACCGGCGAGGCGATCAAGAGCGGCATCTTCTTCGAGGACATCATCACCCGTGAGCGCGCGCCCGAGATCCGCTCGGTCAACGATGCGATGCTCCATGTGCTCAACCGCAAGGGTCGGCTCGACATCCCGGAGATCGCCGCACTTGCGGGCAAATCGCAGACGCAGACCATCGAGGAACTAGGCGAGAGCATCTTCAAGCTCCCTGGCACCGAAGATACCTACGTCCTGCGCGATGCGTACCTCTCGGGCAACGTGCGCGAGAAGCTGCGCCAGGCCGAGGCGGCGGCGGCGAAAAACCCCGAGTTCGAGCGCAACGTCGCCGCCCTGGAGGCGGTGCAGCCGGTCGATCTAACGCCCTCGGAAATCAACGCCGCCCTGGGCGCTCCGTGGATCCCCGAGCCGGTGTTAGAGCAGTTCGCTACCGAGGCGCTCGGGCTTCGCACGCTCACCGCGCGTTACACGCCGAAGCTCGCCTATTGGGAGATCCGAGGCGATAAGGCGTCTGCGGCCGCTACATCCGAATGGGGGACGGCGGATCTGTCGGCCACCGAACTGATCGAGCACGCGGCAAACCGGCGCACGCCGCAGATTGTTCGCAAAGAGAAGTTACCCGATGGGAGCGAGCATAAGTGGGTTGATTCGGCGGCGACCCAAGCGGCACAGGACAAGCTCAAGGGGATCAAGGAGAAGTTTTCCGCCTGGGCCTGGGAGGACGAGGGCCGAGCGGCGGAACTGGCCGAAATCTACAACGAGCAGTTCAACTCGACGGTCGTGCGCGAGTACGACGGCTCTTATCTGACTACGCCGGGCGTCTCGTCCGCTTGGCAGTGGCGGCCGCACCAGAAGCGGGTGATCGCGCGGATCATCCAGTCGGGCAACACCTACATGGCGCACGGCGTCGGCGCCGGGAAGACCTCGGCGATGATCGGCGCGGGGATGGAAATGCGCCGGCTCGGGCTGGTGAACAAGCCCATGTACGTCGTCCCGAACCACATGCTCGGGCAGTTCGCCAAGGAGTTCTACGAGCAGTACCCGACGGCGCGCATTGCCGTGGCCGATGAGCGGCGCTTTCACACCAACCGGCGCAAGCAGTTTATCGCCAACGTGGCGAACGAAGATCTGGACGCCATCATCATCACCCACTCGTCGTTCTTTATGATCCCGATGAGCGACGAGTTCCAGGACGGCCTGATCCAGCAGCAGTTGGACGACTACCGCGAACTGCTGGAGCAGATGGACAAGGACGCCGATAACCGCATCACCCGAGGGCGGCTGCAAAAGCAGATCGAGCGCCTGGAGCAGCGGCTTACCGGCAAGGCGGATAAGGCCACCGATCAGGTATTCACCTTCGAGGAGATGGGGGTGGATTTTCTGTTCGTGGACGAGGCCCACACCTTCCGCAAGCTGGACTTCGCCACGAAGATGTCCAGCGTCAAAGGTATTACCTCCGAAGGCTCGAAGGCGTCGTGGGATCTGTACGCCAAGAGCCGGTACCTGGAGGGGGTCAAGCCGGGGCAGAACCTCGTGCTGGCCTCGGGGACGGCCGTGACCAACACCATGGCCGAACTCTACACGATCAGCCGCTATCTCCAGCCGCAGGAGTTGGAGGCGCGCGGGCTGTCGCACTTCGACGCCTGGGCCGGCGCCTTCGGCGACACGGCCACCGAACTGGAGCAGGACGCCGCCGGCAACTACAAGTCGGTGACGCGCTTTGCCAAGTTCGTCAACGTCCCGGAACTGTCGCAAATGGTTCGGCAGAACATGGACGTGGTGACCAGTGAGCAGCTTGCACAGTACGTCACCCGACCCCGGTTGCGCGGGGGCAAGCGGCAGATGCACCTGGCCGAACGCTCCGCGGCCCTGATCGACTATCAGGACAAGCTCGCCGCGCGGATGAAGGCCATCGAGAACCGCAAGGGGCCGGCGGAGAAAGGCGACGACATCCTGCTGTCGATCATTGGCGATGGTCGCCATGCTGCCATCGACATGCGCCTGGCCGACCCCGAGTTGAGCGAGGATCCGGGCAGCAAGCTCAACCTTCTGGTTGAGAACGTCGCCGATGTCTACCACCGCACGGGCGCACAGCCGTTCTACGAGCCGCGCGCCGATGGCTACAGCGAGAACCCGGTAGATGCCGGTCCTGCCACGCAGATGGTCTTTGCCGACCTGGGGCTATCGGGCAAGCGGGGACTGTCGGTGCCGAACTACATCCGCGCCGAACTGGCCCGCCGCGGGGTGCCGCGCTCGGAGATCGCCGACATCCGCGACTACAAGAGCCACGCGGCGCGGCAACGGCTGTTCAACGACATGAACGAGGGCAAGGTCCGCGTGCTCATCGGCTCGACGGCCAAAATGGGGACGGGCGTGAACGCCCAGCGCCGTCTCTACGCGGTCCACAACCTCGACCCGCTCTGGTTCCCGGCCGACGACGAGCAGCGCAATGGACGGATTCGCCGCCAGGGCAACATGAACCCCGAGATCGAGATTCACGACTACTCGACCAAGGGCACCTACGACGCAACCATGTGGCAGATGATGGAGCGCAAGGCGCGCTTCATCGAGGCGTTCTTCCGCGGCGACCCGACGCTGCGCGATATGGATGACCTGGGCGAAGCCAGCCAGTACGAGCAGGCCAAGGCGCTCTCGACGGCCGACCCGCGGGTGATGCAGCTCACCGAACTGCGCCAAGACCTTGAGCGCGAGCAGCGGCGTAAGGACGCGCACCAGCGTGAGCAGTCGGGGATCCGTCAGCGGATCAACCGCGCGCAGATGAGCCGCCAAGCCTCGGAGAACCGGATCCCGCGCATCGAGCAGGACATCGCCCAGCGCCAGGACACCACCGGCGATGCGTTCCGCGCCCAGGTCGGCGATCAGGCGTTCACCGACCGCCTGGAGGCCGGCCAGGCGATGCTCCAGCGCATCGAGGAGTTGAAGCAGGGGCAGGGCATGGCGCCGCCGAAGAAGATCGGCGAGATCGGCGGCTTCGACATCATGGCGACGGTGTGGGGCACCCACGAGCGGTTCGCCGACGTGGGGCTCAAGCGTGCCGGCGACTACTCGGCCGACGTGCGCGTTACCGGCTCGGCCCGGGGGCTGGTCCAGTCGCTTGAGTATCAGCTTCGCGGGTTCGAGTCGGAGATCGAGCACCACCGCAAGCGCATCGCCGAGGCCGAGCAGGAGATTCGGGAGTACGAGAGCCGGCTGGGCCAGGAGTACGACGGCGCCGAGCGCCTGGAAGACCTGCAAACCCAGGTGCGGGCCATCGAGGCGGAACTTGCCCGCGAGAGCCAGGACGCCGGGCAGGCCGGTGGAGGCGAGGAGCGGTATGCCCGCGGCCCCTACCACGACCCCTGGATCGGCATGGTCCCGCGGCAAGGCCCGTCGGAGCACTACACGCAGCGCCAGGGCGACGAGGCGGACTGGCATCACAGCATGGTTGTGGTGGACATGGACGCCTACGACGCCGACGACACCCTGCGCTACGTCCGCTACGGCGATGCGCACGAGGTGCGGATCAGCGGCTCGCCGGCCCTGGCGCCCTATGGCCGTGGGCGGGCGCAGATCCGGCGCATGGCCACCGAAATGATCGAGCGCGGCACGCCGGGCGATGTCCGCCTGCGCGTCGATGACATGGCGCTCGGGCACGAGATGGAAGGCGTGGACCTGGGGGCGCTGCGCGATTGGGCCGAGGGCCCGAGCCTTGCGCGGTCCTCGGCCCCGGGGCAAGGGCTCCTGGTCGAGCAGGCCCGGCGCCACGTTGCCGCGGTCAGCGCCGGGTGGGACGGCCCGCGCCTGGAGACGGTGCAGAGCGTGCGCGATCTGCCCGGCGACATCCATGCGCTGGCCGAGCAGGCCGGGGCCCTGGAGGATATGCGCGGGGTCTACTACCGCGGGGTGATCTACCTGGTGGCGGATCGCCACGACAGCGCCCAAGCCCTGGAGCGGACCCTGCTGCACGAGGCGGTCGGCCACTACGGGCTGCGCAACCTTCTCGGCACCCGGATCCGCCCGGTTCTCAATCAGGTGTGGGCGGCCACCGGCGGCGTGAAGGGCAATCAGTCGATCATCGACAGCTACTTCCAGCCTGGCACCTTCGATCCGCAGAACGCCACGCACCGGGCGATCATCGCCGAGGAGCGCCTGGCGCAGATGGCCGAGGATGGCACCCACGCCGGCATCATCGAGCGGGCGGTGGCGGCACTGCGCGAGTGGCTGCGCGGGCTCGGGCTGACCATCCGACTCAACGACGCGGACCTGCGGGCCCTGTTGCGCCGGGCTCACCGCTCCCTGGAGGCGCAGACGCCGGATCAGATGGCCGGCGAGGCGGCCTTTGCCCGGCGCGGCCAGGAGGGCACCGAGGCGTTGGACCGGCAGCGCCAGGTCAGCGAGGGCATCCGCAAGGGCGCCCCGGTGGATCGTATGTTCAGCGCGGTCTTCGACCTGACCGGCAGCACGGATGAGTACGGCCGCTTCCGCCCGGGTGTGCAACTGACCGAGCAGATCCGCAAGACGCTCCACGAGCGCACGGTGGACCCGGAGGGCACGTTCGGGCGCTGGCTGCACCCGCTGGTGGAGCGGGCCCGGGCCGGGCTCATCGACCGCTACGGCGTGCCCGAGTCGTTCATCCAGCGCGATGCCGCCCGGGAGTCGGAGAGCCGGCGGATCCTCGGGCAGATGGAGGGGCTGGTCGAGCAGATCCAGAAGGCCGACCTCAGCCGCGAGGAGCGCCTGGTGCTCCAGCGCGTGCTCGATGAGGGCGAGGTGCCGACCGAGGCGCTGGAATCGCTCTCGGTGCCGATCCGTGCCGCCCTGGATGACCTGACCGGGCAGATGATCGAGCTTGGGCTGATGAAGGCCGATAGCGCGATCACCGACTGGCTGCACCGCAGCTACCAGAAGCACGAGGCGGAACTCTCGGGGCTTCCGAAGTGGATGCACCAGGCGCAGCGCAAGCACCGCAAGAAGATCGGCGGCGACTCGCTGCGGATGCGCGGGCTCAAGGAGGAGGTCACCACCGAGCGACTGCTTCGCAACGTGCCCCGCGACTGGTGGGGGCGGAAGCTGCGTCCTGGCCAGGCCGACACCCACCTGGTCGGCACCGAGTGGGTCATGCTCGACCGCCTGGAGCACACGCCCGAGGGCATGGACCCGCTCACCGGCATGGACCCGGCGCAGCCGGCCCAGCGCCGCGTGCGCGAGCGCGTATTCTGGCCCGCCGACCGGGAGCTTCCGGCGCGCTTTGACACCTGGGAGAACCGCGGCACCTTCGAGGTGGCCGGTACCCGGGGCGAGAAGCTGATCCTCCGGCGCGACTTCACCCGGGCCGAGCGCGAGGACATGGGCCAGGTGCTCGACGTGCGCTACAACCTCATCAAGAGCTTCCAGCTTCTCGCGCACGATATTTCCAGCGCCCGGTTCTTCTCCGACATCGCCAAGAACCCGGATTGGGCCACCATGGAACCCACCACCGAGACCGGCGAGGCGGCGGAGATCGTCAACGCCGAGGAGGCGCGGCGGCTCTCGACGTTCGTGGGCGTCGATTGGGTGCGGGTGCCCGAGACTCGGGTGGCCAAGGGCGCCAAGGCGTTCAAGTGGGGTGATCTGGCCGGCATGTACGTCCGCCCGGAAATCTGGCGCGACCTCAACGAGCTCGACATCATGCAGACGCCGGGGACGTGGCGGAAGCTGCTGACCCACTGGAAGCTGAACAAGACCGCCCGCTCGCCCGTGGTCCACGTCAACAACGTGATGTCGAACCTCGGGCTCATGGACCTGATCGACGTGCGTGTGCGTGACCTTGCCGCGGGGATCCGGGAGTTCGCGCACAAGGGGCCCATGTACCAGGAGGCGCGTGAGCATGGCGCCTTCGGCGGCACCTTCGTCCACCAGGAGATCCAGCGCGATGTGCTCGCGCCCATCGTCGATGAGATGCTGGCCGAGGCCCGGCGCGGTGAGGAGTCGATGGGTGGCCGGGTGCGCTTCCTCTCCCAGCTTGGTTACCGGCTGTGGGACGGGGTGAAAAAGGCCGACCGGCGCATGGTGGACTTCTACCAGGTCGAGGATGAGATTTTCCGCATGGGGACATACATGCGCCTGCGCGGCATGGGCATGGATGCGCCCGAGGCGGCCCGGCAGGCGCGGGTGCAATTCCTCGACTACAACATCCGCGCCCCCTGGGTGAACGCCGCCCGGCAGAGTGTGCTGCCGTTTATCAGCTACACCTACCGCGCGGCGCCGGCCATCGCCACGGCCATCGCCCACCGGCCCTGGAAGCTCGCCAAGTACATCACTATCGGTTACCTGACCAACCTGCTTGCCTTCGAGCTGGAGCCCGGCGACGAGGACGAGGAGCGGCGCACGATGCGCCCCGAGGTCCAAGGCATGACCTGGGCCTCAATCCCGTTCACGGACATCGGCTGGAACCGCATGGTGCGGCTGCCGTGGCGCGATCAGTACGACAACCCCATGTACATCGACATCATGCGTTGGGTGCCGGCTGGCGATGTCTTCGACACCCAGCAGGGCGTCACCGGCGTACCGGCCTGGCTGCAGATGGGTGGCCCGCTCCAGATCGGCTTCGAGCTATACCTGAACAAGCAGAACTTCACCGGGCAGGAAATCTACGACCCGCTCGCCTCGGACTGGCAAGACCGGCTCAATGCGCGCATAGGCTACTTGTGGCGTGCCTACGTGCCGAGTGGGGCGTACATCCCAGGCTCCTGGCACAATGCCTCGCTCATGTCCGCACTGCGCGGCGAGCGCGACCTTCTCGACCGCCCGGCGAGTATCCCTCAGTCTCTCGCCTCCGGGGTCGGCATCAAGGCGCGCGGGCACGATGTGGACCTCGGGTACTGGTTCCGAAGCATGGAGATCGACCAACGCCGGCGCGCGCTTCACGCCGAACGTCGAGCGCTGGAACGCGACTATCGGCGGAACGCAATCAGCTATCCGGCATATAACCGAGCAGTGAGGCGTATTGAGGTGAAGACGGACCATTTGTCCAGTACGGCAGCGGCGATTGCCCCGCGCTGAAGGTCTTGCGGGCACGGCCACAGCGGGCTCTGCGTCCCGCGAGGCCACCGTCCCCAGCAGCGGGCCTGCTAGGGCAAGGGGCTTTGGTTAGAGGCACGAACCTCCCACAAGCCAGGCCTCTAAGACGGAACCGCCGCGGAGACTTTCACATAAGAGGCTCTACGGGAAGACACATCGGCGCCGTAGAACGGTCATGAGAGCCTATATGGGCGTCTTGGCGTCTAATCGACTTGTGTCCACATGCCAGTGCGGGCGCAGGGCAGCTTGCGCTGATTCAATCCGCTGGCTTAGGCTCATGGATAGGGTGGGATAGTAAATGGGGTAGCTAAATGTCAAGGAGGAGCTGCATGCAACTGGCGCGCGGCTGTGGGCCTTCTGGGTTTGAGGCCCTTGGCGCTTTCTCCGGTTTAGGCAGCTTTTTTTCTGGGCTCTTTTATCGGAGGCATGAAATACAATGAAAAGACTAATCGCTCCCTTTGCGCTATGTGCGGTGACAGCTACTCAGGTGGCACATAGCGAAACGGCCTTCCCATACACATCTCTAGGGGTCTCCGTGGGAGAGACAAGATTCGACGAAGATTTTGTAATTTTAGGTGATTCGTACAGTAGCATAAGTGTGGCCGGTTTCCAGGGGACTTATCAAATCAACGGTGGCCCATATGTCCAAGGTTCTGTTTCCGCTGGCAGTGAGGATAAGTCTCAGTCGGACATTGAAGTAACCACTTTATCCATCGGTGGCGGATTTCCCGTCCAGCTACATCGAAGGGCAGATCTGGTCTTTCAAGCTGAGCTTCTATCCACAGAGTTTGAAGCTTGCGTGGATAATGTGAACGGGGGGCAATTCTGTGACGATGACGATGACTCCGGTTTGGGGTATGGGGTTAGCGCTCGGATTTGGGCTGTTCCGGGTAACTTAGGGCAATTTGAATTTAACCCTTTTATTAGTGACTCCACACTTGATGACAGTGAGACGACCTTTGGGGCTCGGGCACGTGCATGGTTCACCGCGAATCATACGGCCTCGCTTAATTTTTCTACGAGTGATGACGCAGATACAGTCTCGCTCTCTTACATCTACTTCTGGCAGTGAGCGCTGGTCTATCTGTCAAGCGGGTGTGGTGCTCGAGCAGTACTCGTGCATCGGGTCGCGGGTGTCCTGCAACGTGGCTGATGGAACGTCGGGTATCGACCTAGCTCTCGGTGTGGCTCCAGACGAAGCGAGTTGGGATGTTGGTGTCGCGTTCGCCGTCGCGGAGTTCGACCCCAACCAGCATTAGGGTAGGTGAAAGGCAAAGGCCGGGCTGCTCGGCTACCGAGGGGCGAA